>NZ_JAFGYL010000029.1:0-50183 GCF_017491835.1 Pseudomonas sp. 67(2021) | reverse complement strand
CCCTCATCCCCCGCCACCCCGCTCGAAGACGCCATGCGCGCCGACGATCTTGTGAAAAACCGCGAAGCGATAAAACGCGCGCTCGATTTCTATCTCTGCCCCGAACCCGCAAAACCGCACCCGCCCAGCGCGCTGTTCATGGTGGTGCCCAATGTCGATACCGAAAGCTTGTTGGCGCATGCCTGTGAGTCGCTGGCGTCAGCGAGTGCGATGGCGAGTAATTTCGCTGGCGAGTTGAGCGGGTTTCAGCGCAGCACGGCGTTGGCGATTCAGCAGATTGTCATGCTGGCCGAGCTAGCCGTGAATCGAGCGCTGGATCGGGTTGATCCGCAGACCTGACCTGCGACGGCGTTATCGTTCTTCGCGAGCAGGCTCGCTCCCACCGAAAGCACGCGGTCGACTGTGGGAGCGAGCCTGCTCGCGAAGGGGCCTTCAAGGGCTCCACCAGACTAATTCTTGCTCTCGATCTTCCCGCCCGCATCCGGATCGTAAAAATCCGGGATCTCGTACTGGTATTTCTTCAGCCAGCGCTGCATCGCCAGTTCGCGTTCGGTGGCTGTTGCACTCTGAGGTTTCGGCGAGGCGGCTTTGTTGCGGCTTTGCAGGACCAGCCAGCCTTCGGTTTCCTGTTGTTGCGCCGAGGCCGGGCCGGTGTCGATGGCGTGGGCGGTGAGGGGCAGGGCGAGCAGGGTCAGGTAGCACAGGCCTTTGCGGATGGTCATGGCTGTCTCCTATTCGAGCGTCGGCGGTAGCGGGTCGATGAAGGCGGCGACGCGGTCGCCGGGTGCGGCTTTGGCGTGGGCCGGGGCTTTGAGTTTTTCTGCGCGTTGCTGCGCTTCGGTGAATTGTTCCGGGGTCAGTTTCGAGCGGCTGACGATTTCCGCAGCTTGCGGCCAGTCGTTCTGGTAGAGCAGCAGGGTGACCATGTTCAGCGTCGCCAGTTGATTGTTCTGGCTCAGCTCGATGGCGGTGAGGAATTCGAATTTCGCTTCGTTGAGGCGCAGTTGGTTGAGGTAGACCACGCCGAGGTCGTTGCGAATTTTCTCGTCGGTGGGTGCCAGGCGCGCGGCGCGTTGCAGGTGGGCCTGGGCCTGGCCGTTGTCGCCACGGGCGGCGTAGACCTGGCCCAGGCCATGTTCGGCCTGGGCGGTGAGGCAGCCGCCGAGCAGGCTGCGGTAGAGCGGCTCGGCTTCGCTGCGACCGAGCAGGCGATAGACCTTGGCTTTGCGCAGGCGCACTTCGCTGAGGTTGTCCGGCAGGCTTTGCAGGTTGGCCAGGCTGGCGTGGAGCTTGCCGTCGCTGGCCAGATCATCGGCGAGGTTCAGCGACAGTTCCTGCTCCGACGTGAGTTTGCTGCAGCTGGACGGCGACAGCAGCGAGGTCCACGGCGCCTGGCCATCCGTGGCGCAGCCGCTGAGCAGCAACAGACTTGCCATGACTATCAGTACTTTCATCAAACGCTCTCCATGAGCCAAGGTCAGTTTGCGAACGCGCGGGCAATGGCGGTGAAGCCCGGGCCGGCCAGTACGATCAGCAGGGCGGGAAACAGAAACAGCATCATCACCACCGACATCTTCGCCGACATTTTCGAGATGTATTCCTGCAGCCGGGTCAGGCGTCGGTCGTCCAGTAATTGCTTGAGCGCCAGCAGTGATTTCATCGCACCGCCGCCCTGGTGGATCAGTTGCTGGAGGATCACGCAGGTGTCGGTGAATTCGTCCACCGCGAGCATCACCGCGGTCTTGTTCAGCTCCTGACCCAGCTCCAGACCCGAGTCGACGCGGCTGAGGATCAGGCGCAGTTCGCTGGTCAGCTCCGGCAGCAGTTTTTGCGCTTCGACGCTGAGCACGCGCAGCGCTTGTTCCACGGCCATGCCGGATTCAAAGAGGATGCGCAGCAGCGGAATGAACGTGGAAATTTCCACGGCGATGGTTTTCTGTCGGCGGGCGGCGGCGTAGGCGAGCAGGCGTTTGGGCAGTAGATAGCCGCCGCCTGCGGCGAACATCGGCGCCATCCAGCGGTGGCTGGTCTGCGGGAAAAACACTTCCTGCAAAAAGATCGCCAGCCCCAGAGCGAGCAGCGGCGTGCCGATCTGGCAGGCGGCGAAGAGCGCGCGTTCGTTGGCGCGGCGCCAGCCGAGGCGGCCGAGCAGGGTCTGGGTTTCGCTGTCGATGCTCACCGAGCCCCGGCCGAAACGGCTGTTGCCCAGCGCGCGCAGCCAATGGCCGAAACGGTTTTCCCGGACCAATTGGCCATGCAAGCGCTGATGCACCTGACGCACGCGGCGGCGCTCGGTGAGCAGGTGATTGCCCAGCAATAACAGCGAACCGAGGAACAATAACAGCGCGGCGAGCCAGACCATTTCAAACGCTCCGCAACATGCGCCACAGCGCCAGACTGCCCAGCACCTGCAACGCGGCGGCGCTGAGCAGCATGGTCTGGCCGCTTTCGTCGTGCCACATGCCGAGCATGTAGCCGGGGTTGGTCAGCATGAAGTAGCTCACCAGAATCAGCGGCAGCAAACCCAAAACCCAAGCGGTCATGCGCGTTTCCCCCGTCAACGCGCGCAGCTGTCGAGCGCCCTGATCGCGCTCGCGGATCAGTTTGATCAGATTCTCCAGCAGCTCACTGGCATTGCCGCCGTAGCGGTGATTGACCTTCAGGCCGAGGGCGAACATGCGCAATTCGTCCTGCTCGTAGAGTTCGGCAAAGTCGCTGACGGCGTCAGGCAAGTTCACCCCCAGTTGCACGTTGCGCTGTACCCGGCCCATGGCCGCTTTCAAGGGATCTTCACTGGCCTCGATGCCGCCCAGCACCGCATCGCTCAGCGTGCGCCCGGACTTGAGGCTGCGCACGGTGTGGTCGAGCAGTTGCGGCAGTTGTTCGATCATGCGGCGGATCCGCCGTCGGTAGCGAATGGCGATGTACAGCCGCAACGCCACGGGCGGGACGAGCAACATGATCAGCAAACCAACCCAGCTCCCGAGCAGAAATCCCAGGCCCATGGCCGCCGCCCACAGGCTCAGCCACAGGCCGAAACGCTCGCTCGGCCGACCCAGTCCTGCACGCAGAAACATCCGTTCCAGCCCCACCCACCTGGTCTGATCGACGGCCAGTTGCGGTTGCCCGGCGGCGAGTCGATTGAGGACTTTTTCCGTCGCGGTCTTGCGCAGGCCTTGCAGGAACAGATAGATCGACAGCCCGAGCAGCATCAGGCAAATGGCGATAAGAATGATCGGTCCCAGCATCTGCGTGCTCCTCGCCGTCAGCCCAGGTGAGCGTCTTGGCGCAGCTTGTCGCCGGCCGGGTTGACCGCTTCGCGGACAAAGCCGAACCCCGTGCGGCGGTCGAGGCGGAACAGGGTGTTGGTGACGTAGACGTCCTCGCGGATGCCGACCACTTCCACCACTTCGCTGACGCAGCGCCGGCCATCGGGCATGCGCGTCAGTTGAATGATCACGTCGAGGGCGGCGCAGATCATCTGGCGCAAGGTGCGTTCGGCGATCGAGCGCCCGGTCAGGCCGACCAGCGTCTCCAGGCGCAGCAACGCGTCCTGGGCATTGTTGGCATGCACGGTGCTCATCGAACCGTCGTGGCCGGTGTTCATCGCGGTGAGCACGTCGACCACTTCGACGCCTCGGATCTCGCCAAGAATGATCCGGTCGGGACGCATGCGCAGGGCGTTGCGAATCAGGTCGCTGGCCTTGACCTCGCCATGACCCTCGGCATTCGGCGGACGGGTTTCCAGACGCACCACATGCGGATGGCCGAGTTGCAGTTCGGCGACGTCTTCGATGGTCACCAGCCGCTCGTGCGGGTTGATCAACTGGCTGAGGATGTTCAACAGCGTGGTCTTGCCGGTGCCGGTGCCGCCACTGATCAGGATGTTGCAGCGCCTGCCCACGGCGTTCTGCAGGAATTCGAAAATCGCCAGATCGATGGTCTGCATCGCCATCAGGTCGGTGCTCTTGAGCATGTCCTTGCGGAACTTGCGGATCGACAGGCATGGGCCGTCGAGGGCAATCGGCGGGATGATCGCGTTGACCCGGCTGCCATCGGGCAGGCGCGCATCGACCATCGGCGAGGACTCATCGAGGCGGCGCCCGAGCGGCGCAAGGATGCGCTGCATGACCCGCTCGACGTGATGCGCATCGATAAAACGCAGATCGCTCTGATGCAAAACGCCGTCGCGCTCGATGAACACCCGGTGCGGGCCGTTGACCAGAATTTCCGTCACCGACGGGTCGCGCAGCAGGACTTCCAGTGGGCCGAATCCGGTGAGTTCGTCGACGATTTCTTCGCCGAGGCGCTCCATCTCGTAGCGCGAGATCGCCAGGTGCAAACGCGCGATGTATTCGGCAACCTTGTCGGTGACGAACTGCGCCAGTTGCTGGCGTGAACCTTCCAGCAGGTTTTTCCCTGACTCCTCGATGGCGTCGATGATGTAGCGGTGCAGGACCAGTTTCAGGCCTTCGTGATCGCTGTTACCGATCGCTCCGCGTGGCGTCGCGCCAAAGAGTTTTTCTGCGCTCATGAGTGACCTCGCAGACGATCAAACCAGGTGACTTTTGGTTTGCTCAAGCCTTCGGAACGCTTGGCCAAACGTTCGCCGAGGGCGCGCAGGCTCTGGGTGAGTTTCTCTCGCGGCGCCAGTTCGAACAGACTCACGCCCTGGTTTTTCGCGTTCAGGCGCACATCGGGACTGAACGCCAGCACGGCGATGACTTCCAGATTGAAGGTCTTGCCCAGGGTATCGGCATCCGGCGCAACGTTGCTCAGGTAGCGATCGATCAGTAAGCGCCCGTGCTCGAGTTTCATGCCTTTCTCGCGCCACTGGTTGAGCACGGCGAGGTTGCGTCGGCAGTTGAGTACGTTCTGGTCGGTGTACCAGAGCAGTTTGTCGCAATGGCTGACGAAGGTGCGCAACGCTTCACTGTCGGCCTGCCCGGTGAGGTTCACGACAATGTGCTGGAAGTGCTGGCGCAGGGCGCTGAGGAGCATGTACAGCTCGGCGGCACTGGTGGATTCCAGCGGCTCGTCGCTGTTGGCGTAAGCAAGAATTCGCAGGCCGTGCTCGGCGCTGGTGAAAGCGCTGTCGATCAGCGTGGCGTCGAGGCGGCGCAAATGACGCAGGGCATCGCCGAAGTGAAACGAACTCTCCAGACCCAACAGCGCCAGACTATCGCCACGCGGCAGACCGAGGTCGAGCAGCAGGGTTTGCTGGCCGCTTTTCTGCACGACCATGGCCATGTGATTGGCGATCAAGGCGCCGTCCGACGCGCCTTGCACACCGTACAGAACGGTGAGGCCGCCGAGCTGGGTGCTAGGTGTAACGGCCGGCAGACGCTTACTCAGGCGCCGCACCAGTCCGGCGACTTCGCTGGAACGCGAGCCATAGGCCACGAAATCCCGTGCGCCGGCGCGCATCGCATTGAGCACCAGCTGATTGTCCATGCCGTCGCCGAGAGCAACGATCGCCAGCATCGGCTTGGCTTCCAGCGCACCTTCGATCAGCGCGCTCTGCGCCACGACGTGCTCGCGATCAAGGCCGACGAAGACCAGATTGGCGAACGTTACATCGACCAGTGCGAGCAATTCGTCGAGGCTGCCGGCACCGGCGCTGATGACCTGGCCGAGTGGCGCGAGAGCGCTTTGCAGCCATTCCAGATCGGTGCTGTTGCGGGTGATGGCGAGGAAGGTCTGGCTGAGATTCTGGTTCATTGCGACAACCCGCTGCGCTTGTCGAAGTTGCCGTTCTCGAGGAAGAACATGCGATAGAAATTCGGGTCGTAATTGCGCAATTTCTCTCCCGGCAACGACGGCAGTCGCGCGTCCGCCGCCAATGGCTGGACCAGGTGCGGGGTGACGATCATCAGCAGTTCGCGCTCTTCGCGCTTGATCTGCGAACCCTTGAAAAACGCGCCGAGGATGGGAATATCGCCCAGGCCGGGAAACTTGTTCACTTGCGAGCTGTTGGTGGTGCTGATCAAACCGCTGATGACGAAACTTTCGCCATCACCCAGTGACACGCTGGTATCGGTGCGGCGGATGGTCAGCGCCGGAACGGTGGTGCCGGCGATGTTCACCGCGTTGGCAAAATCCAGTTCGCTGACCTCCGGGGCGACTTTCAAGGCGATGCGGTCGCGGCCGATGATGGTCGGCGTCAGGGTCAGGCGGATGCCGAACTCCTTGTACTCGATCGACACGCTGTCGCTGCCGGAACTGGGCACCGGAATCGGGATTTCCCCGCCGGCCAGGAAGCTCGCACTTTGCCCGTTCAGTGCCACCAGACTTGGTCGCGCCAGGGTGTAGGCGAAGCCGCTGGTTTCCAGGGCGTTGATGATCGCCATGGTCTTGCCGCCGACCCAGGAGAAGTTGAACAGCGAGTTATCCACCGGCAGGCGCGGCTGCGGTACGCCGTCAATCGGTGGCAGCGTGCCGGGCGAGCCGAACAGGAAATTGCCGCGCGTGCCGATCAGCGACGCCGTGGCTTCCTTGAGTTTGGTGCGGCTGACTTCGACGAAACGGATGTCGGTCTGCACCTGCGATGGCAGGGACGGATCGTCCGACGGCACGCTGCTGGTCAGCGCCGTGGTCGCCGCGCCTTGGACGAAGACCATGGCTTGTTGCGGCTGCGCCGAGCAGGCCGTCCAGACCATCAGGCTGGTCGCGCCGGGGCCGACGCCCGTGAGCAAAAAGGACGAACCGCCATTGGCATGCACGTCGGCAATTTTCGGATCGCCCACTGCCAGCCGAGTGATTGCCACCGGTGACTGCATGTCCTGCTGGAAGCCTTCACCGATTTCGATCACCGAGGGCAGGCGCGGCAGTGCCGAGCAATTGCCCACCGCCGCGAGGGCGGTATTCATCGTCAATGCCAACAACAGCAAGGCCCGGAGCGCCGGTTTCAATGTCGGTCTGAGTCGACTCTGCATGCACGTGAATCCTTGCGCAGTCATGGGGTTTGTTGGCTGATCTGGTTGCCGCGAATGATTTCCACCGCAGGCCTGGGCGCCGCGCCGGCACTGGCGGTGGCAGGTGTTTTTTGCGCGCTGCCCAGGGCGAGTTGAGTGAACTGGAAGAGCTGGCTGTTGGCGCGATCCAGATGCGCGGGCGATTGCGCTTCGCCGGCCCAGTATTTCGCCAGCCGTTGTTCTTCGCTGCTGCGCACCGCGAGACGCAAGGTGCCGACTTGAGTGGCGAGCATCAGGCGGCTGAGCAGTTGTTCCGGCACCGCCAGCACCACGGTGCGTGCGGCGATGCGGCGCTGGTCCTGTTTGAGTTTTTCTTCGGCGCTGAGGTTGGGGGAAACCGGTTGGCCGTCGTTGGTCAGGCCGTACTGATCACCGATCCCGAGCACGCGCAAAGCCGGAACGGCGATCTGCGCCGACTGCTGCAGATTGCTCGCGTCCTCGCGCAGATACAGCAGCACATCAACGTAATCGCCCGGCAGCAACTGCCCGGCGGCACCGATCACTTCATCGACGGCCACGGTCAGTGCGCGCTCGTCGCGGCGAATCATCCGCGCCAGCGCACCGCCAGCCTGGAAGCTTTCGTCATTGAGCCAGGTGCCGGCGCTGAGGTGGCGCCAAGGCGTGCGGCCGACTGCTTGTTCAATGCTGGTCAGGCTGCCGGCCGGTGCGCTGCGCAGTTTTTCCACGGTCACATCGGCGGCGGTCAACGGCGTGAACGGCGCTACATCGTGGAGCAGCACCACCACCGGTTGGCGGGTCTGGTCTTCGGCAATCGCGACAGTCTGTTCAATGCTGACCGCTGGGGCGACGGGCGCCTCGGCGACCGGGGCCGGCTGACGACTGAGCACCAGCCCCCAGTAACCGACAAAAACCGCGCCGAGCAACAGCAGCGCGGCAAGGCCCATGGTGACGCGACTGTTCATGACGGCTCTCCCTTTCCTGCTGCACAACCGACGGCATTTGCTTGTGAAGGGCTTACTCATTCGGCAGCTATGAACATGCAACTATTTCGCTATTTCCAAGCTAGCTGATCCAAGCAAAAGCGCCATTAATGACAGGCAAATAACCCACCAAAAGTATGAGTCCTGGCCAATTTACGGCAGGAAGTGGCCGAGACACATTGGCATTAATGCTTTGTGATTAATGCGTTCTTACAGTTGTTGGGCGGGGGTTTGTTGACAATGCTCAAGTGGCCCGGTGGAACCTTGCCGCGGTGGTGATGTCGGCGCCAGAGGCGCGAAGGAGTGGAGCTATGTTTGGTGTAACTTTCGATTATCTGCTCGCCAGGGCTCGCGCGTTTGCCCGCAGCGAAGAGGGTGCTTCAGCGATTGAGTATGCGATTGTGGTGGCGATGGTGGCAGTTGTTGTCGTCGTGTTCGTGACGCCGATCGGCGCGAAGGTACTCGCGATATTCAACTCGGTACTGACCTCGCTGGGCGGTACAGCGCAAGTGCGTCCGACCACTTGATGGCTATCTCTTCTTCCTGTTCGGTGTCTGTGCGTAAGTGACAGGTGCGCCCAGGCATTGACAGGACCTCCGTTTGCCAGCGTCCGACCATGTCGGCGCGAGGAGAATGTCCATGCTGCTTGATTATTTGCTGACGCGGGTTCGAGCATTTCTGGCTAGCAGTGACGGTGCCTCTGCCATCGAATATGCGATTGTCGTGGCGATGGTTGCCGTGGTGGTTGTGGTGTTTGTGACACCGGTTGGCGCGAAGGTACTGGCGATTTTCAACAGTATCCTGGTGTCGCTCGGTGGCACCGCGCAGACGGCTCCGGTGCAGACGCCCTGATTGAAGTGCCGGTCGCGTCTGGCCAACGGCGCGCTACACTGAGATTTACTTTCAGTATTTCGGGGCTGCCCATGAATTCTCCCTCGCTGCCGCGCCAACAGTTGCTTCTGGTTGACGATGAAGAAGACGCGTTGCTGGAGTTGGCGGAGTTGCTGGAGGGGGAGGGGTTTGTCTGTCATACCGCGACGTCGGTGAAGCTGGCGTTGCATCTGTTGACCCGGCATCCGGATATTGCTTTGGTGATTACTGATCTGCGTATGCCCGAGGAGTCGGGCATGTCGTTGATCAGGCGGTTGCGTGAGCATACGTCGCGGGCGCATTTGCCGGTGATTGTGATGTCGGGGCATGCGGATATGGAGGATGTCAGCGATATGTTGCGGTTGCAGGTGCTGGATCTGTTTCGCAAGCCGATTTATCACGTGAGGTTGTTGGAGACCCTGGATAATCTGTTTCCCAAGCCTCGGGTTCAGGCTGGGTGAACTCGGCGGCCTTTGGGCCGACCGTGTTCTTGGGGGGTGGGTGAATATCCGTTGCTGCGGGTGTGGCGGCTGGCGGTTTCGCCCTTACGGCGAGTCACCTTTTTCAAACGCCAAAAAGGTAACCGAAAAGGCTTGCTCCTACGTTCGGCCCTCGCAGGCTCGGGTTCCTTCGCTCCGGGACTGATCCGGGCGCAGCGGCTACGGTTTGCTTCGCTGCACCTCCTTCCGCTGTGTTCGACTGCGTCGAACGGTCGCTGCGCTCCCACGCCCGGATCAATCCCTCCACTCAGCCTTCCGACGTCGCCGGTGGATCAAGATCAAGAGCACTCGAGCTTGCGCTCATTGTTGAGTGGTGCGGCTTCGCCGCGGGCAGCTGCGCTGCTTTGCTTTTGCTTTTGTGGGAGCGAGCCTGCTCGCGAAGGCGGCCTGATAGCCGACCTGTTTCTCACTGAACGCACCCGATCAAACTGTGGGAGCTGGCTTGCCAGCGAAGGCGGCCTGCCAGCCGACCTGTTTCTCCCTGATGTACTCGATTCAAACTGTGGGAGCGAGCCTGCTCGCGAAGGCGGCCTGCCAGCCGACCTGTTTCTCGCTGATGTACTCGATTCAAACTGTGGGAGCGAGCTTGCTCGCGAAGGCGGCCTGCCAGCCAACCTGTTTCTCACTGAACGCACCCGATCAAACTGTGGGAGCGAGCCTGCTCGCGAAAGCGGCCTGCCAGCCGACCCATTTCTTCCTGATGTACATCAATCCTGTGGGAGCTGGCTTGCCAGCGAAGGCGGTCAGCCAGCCAACCTGTTTCTCACTGAACGCACCCGATCAAACTGTGGGAGCGAGCCTGCTCGCGAAGGCGCCCTGCCAGCCAACCCATTCCTGCCTGATGTACATCAATCCTGTGGGAGCTGGCTTGCCAGCGAAGGCGGCCAGTCAGCCAGCAACGCTCTGCCTGACTCACCACCTGCGCAATCAACCTCTTGCTCTTGTCACTCCGGCACAAGCCTGTCCAGTACGCGGTTGACCGCCAGTTCGCCCAGCATGATCACTTGCTGTATTCCCAACAGGGAGCTGCGCTGTGGTCCATCGATAAATCCGGCGAGGTCGCTGGCCATGATGCTTGCCGAGGCCAGTGATTCGCAGGCATGGACCAACAGGGTTTCGTTGTCCGCAGCCGGGTCGACGATGAACAGGGTGCTGGGTTTGCGCGGTGCGGCAGGGTCTTTGATGAGGCGGGGGTTGAGGTAGTAATCGATGGCGCGGTCGGCGGCTTCCTTGAGTTTTTGCGCTTCGACGAGCGGGTCGGCGAAAGTCGGATCGGCAAGGGGTGGATCGGGCGTTATCTTTTTCACGGGCTCAGTCTCCTGATGGAGTAGGGCCGCAACCCGTTCGCGACTAAACGAAAGGGAGGCAGCTGCACGCAGGTTAGTCGACCGATGAGCCACGAAATCGGCGCGCCCGAAGGCGCCCTGCGCACAGCCACCATCAAGTGCAGGTATGCAATACCTGGCTGACAGGAACCTGTGCGTCGTGGACAAGCGGGCGACTAAACCCGACCACTGATGAGCAGTGGCAGACAGACGATAGAACCCGCGCCCCAGGCGCACAAGCCGGCGGATTCTGGCGTAGCCGTAGGCAACGGCGCAAGGATTTGTGGGCTGTTGCGAGGTAACGGGGCGTGTGTTTAAACGGCTGGTTTAAGCGCTGCGATAAATCGGTTGAATAGCCGAACGCTTTCGCGAGCAGGCTCGCTGCCACAGGGACGGCGGTTGTGCTCAGACACCATGAACACCGCCGAATCTGTGGGAGCGAGCCTGCTCGCGAAGGCGGTGCGTCAGTCAAAAAAATCCTGACTGACACACCGCTCGGCCCTTACAACTGGTAACTGAAACTGATGCTGTAGCGAGGCTTGCGATTCAACGTGTCCAGCGCTTCATCGGACATGGCCTTCGCCACTTCCAGGGCGACGTTGTAGTACTTGGCATCGCCGAACCTCAGCCCGACGGCTGTCGATGACAGGTTGTTGGCCTGCACCGGCAGTTGGTTGAACCAGCTGCGCGAGCGGTCGACGACGACGTAGGGTTGCAGGATGCGCACCCAGTTGCCGTCGCGGTTGAAGCTGTAGTTGACCTCGTAAGCGACGCCCCAACCCTTGTCGCCCGAGGCCTGGTCGTCGGGGTAGCCACGGCCGAAGTTCTGCCCGCCGAACACGGCGCGTTCGCTGTCGGGCAAGGTGTCGTCGCTCCAGTACAGCGCCGCCGAGAGCACGCCTTGCCAGTTGTCGAGGAACTTGTCGCTCTGCACGCCGGACAGTCTGACGCGGAAGAAATCCAGGTCGATGTCGTCGTAGTTGGTGTGCGCGCCGAGGCTGTCGAAGCCCTGGTAGACGCCGGCACTGAGGATGCGCAGTTGGCGGGCGTCGGCCTTGCGCCAGTCGCCTTCGAAAGCCAGGGCGCGGACGTCGGTGCGCAGTTCGGTGCTGAAGGGAAAGTTGATGCCGTCGTAGCGCGTCTTGTCGTCGACCGCATACAAGCGCGAGCCGGCGGTCAGCAGTTCGTTGGCGGAGGCGATCAGGGGCGTGCTGAATCCGATCGAGTAGCGATCGTTCTCGCGGTGGGTACTCAGGCGTCCGCCACCGCCGACCAGCACTTCGGTGTCCGGGTCGGCGCGGTAACGCGAGGCCGAGACGTTGAGTTGCGTGCCTTCGGTATCGAGGAACTGGCTGTAGTCGAGACGGTAGTAATGTTCTTTGTCGTCGCCCGGTGGGAACAGGCCGCTGAGGCTCAACTGTTCGCCCATCGACGTCTGCGAATTGCTGCTGATACCGAGCAACGCCTGCGGGCCGTTGCGGTTGTCTTCGGTGGTGCTCAGGGTGCTGGTGAACGGTTTGCGACTGGCCTGGGCGACCAGTGTGGTCGCGCCATCGGTGGTGCCCGGTGGCGGCACTTGCGCTTGAATGGTGACGCCGGGAATGCGGCTCATCAGCGTGGTGTAGCGCTCGAAGGTCTTGCGCGTCAGCGGGCGTTCGGCCTGGATTTTCGCGGCGAGTTTGTCGAGCAGACTTTTGACCCGGCCGATGTCGCCCTGCATCTGGATATCGCGCACGTAGCCCTCGACCAGTACCACCCGCGCCACGCCGTCATCGAAGTTCTGTTGCGGCAGGAACGCGTAGGACAACAGATAGCCGTCCTGCTGATAGCGGCGGGTGATGTTGCGCGTGGCTTCGATCAGTTCGGCAAGGCTGGCCTGGCGGCCGATCAGGGGCTTGTAGATTTCCGCGAGTTCGTTGAGCGGGTAGATCGTGCCGCCTTCGATCTGCACGGTCTTGAGGTCGACCTTGGTTTCCATCAGCAGTGGCTGTGCGGCGGTCGCACCCGGGTCCGGCACTTGCAGCGGCGCCGCGCTCGGCCGATAGGCGTCGGCGGGCAGGTTGGGTACGGGGAGGTTGCGGATGGTTTCGTTACTGTTGAGAAAGCTGGGCAAGGTGTCGGCGAGGGCAGCGGAACTGAGGCTCAGGCACAGCAGGGATGCCAGTACGCGCATAGGACACTCCATGGTCAGAACACAGCACAGGGCAAGTTTTTCCTTAGAAAAAAGGCGGAAGACTCGTGGGAATCTTCCGCCCTCAACCAAGCGTAGGCGCTGTAGGTAAGGCCGTCGAATCGGCCAGGTGCAATTCAGCGTTTGTTGCCGCCCAGCGCGCCGGTCAGGCCGCCGAGTACCCCGCCCAGACCGCCAGTTGTGCCGCCAGTGGCAGTGCCGCCGTTGACCAGGCCACCGACCGCTGCCACGGTGCCGCCGACGTTGGTAACCAGACCGCCGACAGCAGTGGTGACCGGATTGTTGGTGGCGGCAATCGCTCCGCCGAGATTGCCGACGGCGGCGCCCACCTGATTTGTAAGACCAGCGACCGGAGTGCCGAGACCGGTAGCGGCGCCGACCTGTTGAGTGACAGTGGTGACCGCGCTGGTGACCGGATTGAGGCCCGCACCGACTGCGGCGCCGACACTGGCCAGCGGCGACGTGGTTGCAGTGATCGGTGTGCCCGAGCCGCCGAGTACGGTGTTGATCGACGCAATCGTGTTGCCCAGCCCGCCAGCGGTGACGCCGCCGGCACTGACCACGCCGCTGGTGCTGCCGGCATTCAGACCGCTGCCGACGTTAACCACCGCACCACCGACAGTTTGCAACAGACCGGTGCCGCCCAGCCCGCCACCGATGCCACCGATGCCGCCAGTACCCGAGCCAGTGCCATTGGACACCAGGCCGCCCGCTTTGCCGACCGCCGTGCCGGTGTTGCTCAGGGCGCCGCCGAGGGTGTTGGTCAGGGCATTGCCGCTGCCTGCGTCGGTGACTTTGCCGCCAAGGCTGTTCACCGTGCCGCCCACTTTCGAGATCACCCCTTTGAGCGGATCACCCAGACCGGTGGCATCGCCGAGTTTGTCAGTGGTGCTTTCGACCATGGCGATCACCGGCACCAGGCCGCTGCCGACCTTGTTGGTCAACTGGCTGGTCGGGCCGCTGCTCAGTGAGGTGTTGAGGGTGTCGCCAAGCATGGTGACTTTTTCACCGATGCCATCAACCAGCGGCGCCACGCGGGTGACTACGCCGCCCACGACGGGAACGCTACGGGTCGCGGTGTTGAGTTTGACGCTGAGGTCCGACACGCCGTCGCCAACATCGGAAACCACGCCGCCAACCGAGGCGACGGTGGTGGTCAGGCCATTGGGGTCAGTGGCCAGTTTGCCGATGCCATCAGTGACGCCATCGCCCAAGGTGCTGACCACGTTGCCGGTGGTGTTGGCCACGCTTTGCACGATGCCGCCAGCGACCGGAACAGTACTCAGTGAATCGCCGATCTGGCCGACGCCATCGCCGACACCGCTGACGGTTTTGCCGACATCTTGAACAAGTGTTGTGGTCACCAGCGAAGGTGCAGCGGGATTGGTCGGGTTGGTGGGATCGGTCGGGTCTGTCGGATTGGTTGGGTTGGTCGGATCGGTGCCACCGCCGGTACCGCCAGTGCCACCGGTTCCGCCGCCAGTGCCGCCGGTGCCACCAGTGCCGGCAGTATCGCCGCCGGTTCCGCCGCCCGCGCCACCGCTGCCATCGGTGCCCGCCGTGCCGTCCGCCGTCGAGCTGCCCGAACTGCTGCGATGACCGCCACCGCCGCTGCTGCAGCCGACGAGGCCGACCGAAAGAATCAGTGCCAGCGCGATTGCCGATTTGGACCACATCACTTGAGTTTTCATGATTGAGATTCCTGCACCTGTCACAACGTTACGTTGCCTTCGATGGCTCGCCGATCTGTCGTCGGCGATGCCTCGTCCGTGGCTGTAATCTCAGTCGACGGCAGGTTTTTCACCATTCTCAAGTTGGTATTAACCCCTTTATATAGAGGGCCCGGCGCAATGCCGAAGGACTAATACCCAGGTAATAAACGGGCAAAAAAAAGCCTTGATATTCAAGGCTAGTTTTTTTGCAGAGCGGCGGGCAGGGGGCGGAAAAACTTAAGTGATATATACACAATTAACGGGTTTTTCCGCCCCGCCAGATCAGGCGATCGGTTGCCACTGACCGACCATATGTTCCAGGTCGCCGGCACCGATCAGGCGCAACTCACCGCTGGAACCCGCGGCACTGGCCAGCAATGTCACTTCACTGGGCAGGCGCACCGGTTTGCGAAAGTGCACGGCGATTTCCAGGTTGGCTTTGGGCAGGTGATCAGAGAGTGCCGCCAGTGTGCGCGCCTTGTTCCAAAGTCCGTGCGCGATCGCGGTGGGAAACCCGAACAGTTTGGCGCTCGGCGCACTCAGGTGAATCGGGTTGTAGTCGCCGGAGACTTTCGCATACTGGCGACCGATATCGGCCGGCGCAGTCCAGCGCGCCACTTCGAGCAAGTCCTGTGACGGCTGCCATTCCTGAGCCAGCGCTTCGCCCTCGTGTTTTACCCCGCGACAGAGCATCCGGCTTTCGGCTTCCCACAGCGGCCCGAGCTGATCGTCGAGGGTGGTCAACAGATCGAACGTCGCGCCCTTGGCATGCGGTTGCAGATTGTGCACACGCACGCTGACTTGCGCGCGACTGATCGCGCCCATTGGCCGCAACACGCGGATGCGGTTGCTCAGGTGAATCAGCCCCAGCAGCGGGAACGGAAAGTCCCTGGCCGTGAGCAATTGCATCTGCAAGGCGAAGGCGAGGATGTGTGGATAGGTCGGCGGCAGCAGGCCGTCATCGACGAAGCCGCAGACTTTGCGATAGGCCGCCAGTCGTTTGCCGTCGATATCGACCCAGCAGCGCAGGCCGCTGTCGGGCAGTTGCGTACCGGTGATTTTGCGTCGCGTCGCTGCGCGCGAGTACAGCGCGGGCAGACTCGGTTCGCGATCCAGCGTGTGCCATTCAATGCTCATGCTCAGGCCCCCAGAACACTTTGGCCGCAGACCCGCAGCGCTTGGCCGGTGAACGCGCCCGTGCCCGGTTGCGCCAGCCACGCCACGGCTTCGGCGACGTCCTGCGGCAAGCCACCCTGGCCCAGCGAACTCATGCGCCGCCCGGCCTCGCGCAGGCCGAACGGAATGTGCGCAGTCATTTGCGTTTCGATGAAACCGGGGGCGACGGCGTTAATGCTGATGCCGCGTTCCAGCAGCGTCGGCGCCCATGCCTGGGCCAGACCGATCAGGCCAGCCTTGCTCGCCGCGTAGTTGGTTTGCCCGCGATTGCCGGCGATGCCGCTGATCGAGGCGAGCAGGACCACCCGTGCGTTGTCGCGCAGGGTGCCGCTGTCGAGCAGCGCCTTGGTCAGCACTTGCGGGGCATTGAGGTTGACGGCCAGCACCGCGTCCCAGAATTCCGGGGTCATGTTGGCCAGGGTTTTGTCACGAGTGATGCCAGCGTTGTGCACGAGGATGTCGAGGCCGTCGGGCAACTGTTCGATCAATTGCGCGGCGGCGTCATCGGCGCAGATATCGAGGGTGATCGCACGGCCGCCGAGGCGCGCGGCGAGGGCTTCGAGATCGGTCTTGGCCGGCGGTACGTCGAGCAGAATCACCTCGGCGCCATCCCGGGCGAGGGTTTCGGCAATCGACGCGCCGATTCCGCGTGCAGCACCGGTGACCAACGCCTTGCGCCCGGCCAGCGGTCGGGTCCAGTCAGTCACTGGCGTGGCGCACGCGGTCAGGCGAATCACCTGGCCGGAAACGAATGCACTTTTCGGCGAGAGGAAGAATCGCAGCGGGCCTTCCAGTTGATCTTCGGCACCTTCGCCGACGTAGATCAGCTGCAAGGTGCCACCGCCGCGCAGCTCTTTGGCCAGCGAGCGCGAGAAGCCTTCGAGTGCTCGCTGCGCACTGGAGGCGAACGGATCACCCAGGGTTTCCGGCGCGCGGCCGAGAATCACCAGATGCGCGCTATGGTCGAGATTTTTCATCAATGGCTGGAAGAATTCGCGCAGTTGCTTGAGCTGGTCGGTGTGTTGCAGAGCGCTGGCGTCGAACACCACCGCTTTGATTTTCGGCCCGTGGCCGGGGATCCACGCGGTGGCCAGCGAGGGCTCGGTGCCGTAGCTGTAGATCGCATCGGTCAAGTGGTTGGCAAACCCGCTGATCCGTTCGGCCAGCGGCCCGCCACCGAGCAACAGGGCGCCCTCGATCGGCCGCAGACGCCCCGCCTGCCAGCGTTCCAGCCGCACCGGCGACGGCAGGCCCAAGGCCCCGACCAGACGATGGCCGAAGGATGAGTTGGCGAAGTCGATATAGCGGTCAGACATGGAACGCTCTCCAGAAGTTGGGGTTCAAAGTGTGGACTGTCCACGGCAATCAATCGTTCGATCGGCGCAATAAGGCCTACGCTTGAACACTCAGGTTTAGCAGGTCTTGCAGATAAATGCGGTTCATGTGGGAGCGAGCCTGCTCGCGAAGGCGCCGTATCAGACGTTGAAGTGGCTGAATGTGCCGGCCTCTTCGCGAGCAGGCTCGCTCCCACAGGGATTGGGCAAATTTCGACCATTTGGAACAGGAGTTATCCATGACCCAGCTGCGCCGCGTCGCGATCATCGGCGGTAACCGCATCCCTTTCGCCCGCTCCAACGGGCCGTACGCCACTGCCAGCAATCAGGCGATGCTCACCGCCGCGCTGGAAGGCCTGATCGAACGCTACAACCTGCACGGCCAGCGCATCGGCGAGGTGGTGGCAGGCGCGGTGCTTAAATTGTCACGGGATATGAACCTGACCCGCGAATGCGTGCTCGGCTCGCGCCTGTCTCCAGCGACGCCGGCCTATGACATTCAGCAAGCCTGCGGCACTGGTCTGGAAGCGGCGTTGCTGGTGGCCAACAAGATCGCCCTTGGCCAGATCGACTGCGGCATCGCTGGCGGCGTCGACACCACTTCCGATGCGCCGATCAGCGTCAGCGAAGGCCTGCGCAGGATTCTTCTACAGGCCAACCGCGCCAAGAGCACCGGCGACAAACTGAAAACCCTTTTGCAGTTGCGGCCCCAGCATCTTATTCCCGAATTCCCGCGCAACGGCGAGCCACGCACTGGCCTGTCCATGGGCGAGCACTGTGAGCTGATGGCGCAGACCTGGAATATCCCCCGCGAAGAACAGGATCAACTGGCCCTCGAAAGCCACCACAAACTCGCCGCTTCCTACAGCGAAGGCTGGCACAACGATCTGATGACGCCGTTCCTCGGCCTGACCCGCGACAACAATCTGCGCCCGGACCTGACCCTGGAAAAACTCGCCACGCTGAAACCGGCCTTCGAGAAAAGCGCCAAGGGCACGCTGACGGCCGGCAATTCCACGCCGCTCACCGATGGCGCTTCGGTGGTGTTGCTGGGAAGTGAGGAATGGGCCAAAGCGCGCGGCTTGCCGATCCTCGCTTATCTGCGCGACGGCGAAGCGGCGGCAGTGGATTTCGTCAACGGTGCCGAGGGCCTGCTGATGGCGCCGGTGTATGCCGTGCCACGCTTGCTGGCGCGCAACGGCCTGACCTTGCAGGATTTTGATTACTACGAAATTCACGAAGCCTTCGCCGCGCAGGTCTTGTGCACGCTCAAGGCCTGGGAGGATCCCGAATATTGCCAAACCCGCCTGGGGCTCGACGCACCGCTGGGTTCGATTGATCGCAGTCGGCTCAATGTGAAGGGCAGTTCGCTGGCAGCGGGGCATCCGTTCGCCGCGACGGGCGGGCGCATTGTCGCGAATCTGGCCAAGCTGCTGGATGCGGCGGGCAAGGGGCGAGGGTTGATTTCGATCTGTGCGGCGGGCGGGCAGGGTGTCACCGCGATTATCGAACGCTAAGCAGTATTCCAATGTGGGAGCGAGCCTGCTCGCGAAGGGGTCGTGTCAGTCGCCATCATTCTCTGCCGACAGACCGCTTTCGCGAGCAGGCTCGCTCCCACGGGGTTTCCGATGCATGTGCATGTCAGATTCTGTCGCAAATGCCCTTGCCGACCGATACCAATCAATGCCACGGTCTCGGCTATGATTCGCCCGGGTCGCTGCGATTGATCCGGCACAGTGTGTGCATCCTCAAGGTTCACAGGTCGGCAACCCCTCCCCGTCGGGCGAGGATTGCCGTATAACGAGTGACATTCGCGTGTTTGGTAATAAAGGACCCACAATAAAAGCTGATGAAGACTCCAAAACGCATTGAACCCCTGATCGAGGACGGTCTGGTCGACGAAGTGCTGCGCCCACTGATGAGTGGCAAAGAGGCAGCTGTTTATGTAGTGCGCTGCGGCAATCAGTTACGTTGCGCCAAGGTCTACAAGGAGGCGAATAAACGCAGTTTCCGCCAGGCGGCCGAGTATCAGGAAGGCCGCAAGGTTCGTAACAGTCGTCAGGCGCGGGCCATGGCGAAGGGGTCCAAGTTCGGTCGCAAAGAGACCGAAGACGCCTGGCAGAACGCTGAAGTGGCGGCGCTTTTCCGTCTGGCCGGCGCCGGTGTGCGGGTGCCCAAACCCTATGACTTCCTCGACGGCGTGCTGTTGATGGAGCTGGTGGCCGACGAATTCGGCGACGCCGCGCCGCGTCTGAATGACGTGGTGCTGGAGCCGGATCAGGCGCGCGAATATCACGCGTTCCTGATTTCGCAGATCGTGCTGATGTTGTGTACTGGTCTGGTGCACGGTGACCTCTCCGAGTTCAACGTGCTGCTGACCCCGACCGGCCCGGTCATCATCGACCTGCCCCAGGCAGTCGACGCTGCGGGCAACAACCACGCGTTCAGCATGCTCGAGCGTGACGTTGGCAACATGGCTTCGTACTTCGGCCGTTTCGCGCCGGAATTGAAGAAGACCAAGTACGCCAAGGAAATGTGGGCGTTGTACGAAGCCGGCACCTTGCACCCGAACAGTGTGCTGACCGGCGAGTTCGACGATCCAGAGGACCTGGCGGATGTCGGCGGGGTGCTGCGCGAAATCGAAGCGGCGCGCCTCGACGAGGAACGCAAGCAAGCCATTCGCGCGGCGGACGACGCGCCGAAAGGCAAACCCGAAGAACCGCCTCCACCGCCGTGGATGCAGTGATCGCGTGATGAAAAAGCCCGGCTTCGGCCGGGTTTTTTGTGCCTGCGCACTTTCCGCAAACGCGAGCGTGCCCTTGTAGGAGCTGCCGAAGGCTGCGATCTTTTGCCTTTGCTTCAAGGACAAGATCAAAAGATCGCAGCCTTCGGCAGCTCCTACAAGGACCGTATGTGAGTACCCCACGCAACACCCACCTGATCGTAACCGCCCGGCTGATCTCCGATTTCGGCGCCTTCCTCAACATGGTCGCGCTGGCCACCTACGTCTACCTGCTGAGCAACAATGCCATGAGCGTCGGCATCTTCCTTGCCAGCCGTGTCGGTGGCGGAATCTTCGCCAGTCTGCTCGGCACGCGCTTCTACCGGCGCTGGCAGGGCCGCGCGCCGCTGATTGCGTTCGATCTGTTGCGTGCTGCACTGCTGGGACTGCTGTTGATCACACCGGCGAGTCAGCAGGCATGGCTGTTGCCGTTGATTGCCTTCGGCCTCGGCTTGGGCAATTCGATGTTCGCCATCGGCCTCAACAGCCAGTTGCCGCGTTTGATCGCGCCGGCGCAATTGCTCAAGGCCAACGCCTGGATCACTTCAGCTTCTTCTGCGGCGATGGTCGGCGGCAGTCTGGTGTCGGGGTTGCTGGTGGCTGCTTTCGGTTTCGAAACGGTCTTCGCCCTCAACGCGCTGACCTATGTGCTCGCGGCGCTGCTGATCATGCCGCTGCGTTTCGAAAAAACCGATGTCAGCGAACAACCGGAACGCGGTGAATGGTTTGCGCTGCGGCAGGGCCTGCGTTCAGCGCCTGTGGTCGCGGCCATGCTCGCGGTGACCATGGCCGACACCTTGGGCAGCGCTGCGCACAACGTCGGCTTCCCGATCATTTCGAAACTGCTCACGCCCGAGGCGGCGAGTACGACCTTGGGCCTGGCGCTTGCGGTATGGGCCAGCGGCAAGCTGCTCGGCGCACGCATCGCCAGTCACCTGAAAGGCTCGGAGAACAGCCACCTCGAAAGAAGATTTTTCTGCGGCGTAGCGCTGATGTCCTGCGGTTTCATTCTGATGTTCCAGCAGCACAGCCTCTACGGTCTGCTGCTGTTCGCCTTGCCGGCGGGGCTTGGCGACGGGGTTTCCGAAGTCAGCCTGATGTCACGGCTGCAACGGGAACCTGCGGCGTTGCGCCTGCCGATTTTCAGCGTGCTGACCTTGCTGCAGATGAGCGGTTTCGGCATCGGCATGTTGGTCGCTGCGCCGTTCTATGCGTGGTGGACGCCGGGGGCCGTGGTCATGCTGTTCCACGGCATTCCCCTGGGTACGTTGTGCGTGGTGACGCTGCTGGGGATCAGGCGCGAGCGGGTTGCGCGCAGCAGCCCGACGCCAGTTCCTTGAGGATCGGGCAGTCCGGGCGATGGTCGCCGCTGCAATGCTCGACCAGATCCTGCAGGGTGTCGCGCAACTCGCCGAGCTCGCGGATCTTCTGATTCAGCTCGTCGATGTGCTGGCGCGCCAGTGCTTTCACATCGGCGCTGGCGCGCTGGCGATCCTGCCAGAGGGTCAGCAGCTTGCCGACCTCTTCCAGGGAAAAGCCCAGATCCCGCGAGCGCTTGATAAACGCCAGCGTGTGCAGGTCATCGCTGCCGTACACGCGGTAGCCGCTGTCGGTGCGATTGGCCGCTTTGAGCAGGCCGATCGACTCGTAATAACGAATCATTTTTGCACTCAGGCCACTCTGTCGGGCTGCTTGGCCGATGTTCATCGGTGTTCCTCCAGGTCCTTGGGTTTCCAGGTTTTCAACAGTAGCGCATTGCTCACCACGCTGACGCTCGACAGCGCCATCGCCGCACCGGCCAGCACCGGATTGAGGAAGCCGAACACCGCCAGCGGAATGCCGATCAGGTTGTAGACAAAGGCCCAGAACAGGTTCTGGCGAATCTTCGCGTAGGTCTTGCGACTGATCTCCAGCGCCGCCGGCACCAGTCGCGGATCGCCGCGCATCAGGGTGATACCGGCCGCGTGCATGGCGACGTCGGTGCCGCCGCCCATGGCGATGCCGATGTCTGCGGCGGCGAGGGCCGGGGCGTCGTTGATGCCATCGCCGACCATGGCGACCACGCCGGTTTTCTTCAGCTCGGCCACCGTCGCGGCTTTGTCGGCAGGCAGCACTTCGGCGTGGACATTTTGGATGCCCAGAGCCTCGGCCACCACCCGTGCGCTGCCACGATTGTCGCCGGTCAGCAGGTGGCTCTGGATATCCCGCGCGGCGAGTTGTTGCACAGCTTGCAGAGCGCCGGGTTTCAGCGTGTCACCGAAGGCGAACAGACCCAGCACCTTCGGCTGAGGACTTTGTTCGATCAGCCACGACAATGTGCGGCCTTCGCGTTCCCACGCTTCGGCGGATGTGCTCAATTCACCGGCACTCAAGGCGCTTTCGTCGAGCATCCGCCGATTGCCCAGCGCCAGGCGCCGGCCATCCAGCGTGCCGGCGATGCCGCGTCCGGTCAGCGACTGGCTGTCGCTGACATCGGGCACGTTCAAGCCGCGTTCAGCGGCTGCATCCAGCACCGCTTTGGCCAAAGGATGCTCGCTGCCACGCTGCAACGCACCGGCCAAGGTCAGCAGATTATTTTCGTCACCATCGACCGCGCTGAAGTGCGCGATTCGCGGCGTGCCAGAGGTCAGCGTGCCGGTCTTGTCGAACACCACGCTGCTGACTTCATGGGCGCGCTCCAGCGCTTCGGCGTCCTTGATCAGAATGCCGTGGCGCGCGGCGACGCCGGTGCCGGCCATGATCGCCGTCGGAGTGGCGAGGCCGAGGGCGCACGGGCAGGCGATCACCAGCACGGCGACGGCATTGATCACCGCCGTTTCCAGCGGTGCGCCGTACAGCCACCAGCCGATCAGCGTGGCCAGGGCGATCAGCAACACGGTCGGCACGAAAATCTGGCTGACCTTGTCCACCAGTTTCTGGATCGGCGCTTTCGCCGCTTGCGCGTCTTCGACCAGACGAATGATCCGCGCCAGCACGGTTTCCGCGCCGAGCGCCTGGGTGCGCACCAGCAAACGACCCTCGCCGTTGATCGCGCCGCCGGTGACCTTGTCGCCCGGCTGTTTCGGCACTGGCAGGCTTTCGCCACTGATCAGCGCTTCGTCGGCGTGGCTCTGGCCTTCGACGACTTCGCCATCCACCGGGAAGCGTTCGCCGGGTTTGACCAGCACCAGATCGTCGAGGCGCAGGGCGCTGATCGCAACGTCCTGCTCACGCCCGTCGATGACTTGAATCGCGCGCTCCGGCCGCAACGCTTCGAGGGCGCGAATGGCGCTGGCGGTCTGACGTTTGGCGCGGCTTTCGAGATATTTGCCGAGCAATACCAAAGCGATGACCACCGCCGAGGCTTCGAAATACAGATGCGGCATGCGTCCGGCCGCGCTGGCCCATTCATAGACACTCAGGCCATAACCGGCGCTGGTGCCGAGGGCGACGAGCAGGTCCATGTTGCCGGCGCCGGCGCGCACGGCTTTCCACGCCGCCACATAAAAGCGTGCGCCGAAGATGAATTGCACGGGGGTGGCGAGGGCGAATTGCGCCCAGGCCGGGAGCATCCAGTGAATGCCGAACGGCTGCAGCAACATCGGTAACACCAGGGGCAGAGCGAGGGCGATCGCGCAGATCAATGCCCAGCGCTCGCGATGCAGGCGTTTTTGCTGGTCATCGGACTGTGGCCGTTCAGCTTGCCAGACGCTGGCCGAGTAACCGGCCTTGCTCACCGCGTCGAGCAGGGTTTGCGTATCGACCTGGCCGAGCAATTCGAGGTGCGCACGTTCGTTGGCCAGATTGACGCTGACGCTGCTCACGCTTGGGACTTTGCTCAGGGCACGTTCGACGCGACCGACGCAGGACGCGCAGGTCATGCCGTCGATGCTCAATTCGACGGTTTGCCGGGGCACGCTGTAACCGGCGCGCTCCACGGCTTGCATCAGCGCCGGGAGGCTGTCGCCGGGCGCCTGTACCCGGGCCTTTTCGGTGGCGAGGTTGACGCTGACGGCACTGGCGCCGCTGACCTTGCGCAGCGCCCGCTCGACACGCCCGGCGCAACTGGCGCAGGTCATGCCGGCAATCGGCAGATCGAAAGTGGTGGATTCGGACATCGGTCGCGCTCCCTGTAGTGGATGTCTACAGGATCAACCTTGCCATGCGGGCAAGGTCAAGCACCATTCCGCAAGATGTTGATCGTTCCCACGCTTCGCATGGGAATGCCTCCTGTGACGCTCCGCGTCACGCTTCGGGACGCAGAGCGTCCATGGCTGCATTCCCACGCAGAGCGTGGGAACGATCGGCGATTCTTGTGGGAGCGAGCAGGCTCGCTCCCACAGGTTAGGAATTTGCTCAATAACCGAGATCGGCGCGCTTCAGATACATGCCGTCCTGCGTCATCGCTATCCGGTACTTCTGGATCTCACCCGCTTGCAGTTTAATTTCCTGCGAGCCCGGTGCGAGCATGCCGGGGTTGCAACCCGGTGCCTGGCCCGGCAGCAGTTTCAAGCGCAGCGAAACCTTGCCCGGCGGCAGGTTGAACGAAGTGCTCTGCTCCTGGAACAGGCGCGCCGACAGCTGGTCCTGGATGTACACGCCGATCTCGCACGAGGTCGCCACTTCGAGACGTTCGCGGGAAATGATCAGTACCGCGTAATCCTCGCCGGCGGCTTGCACCTGCGGGACGGCGGCGAAAAGGCTGAGCAAGCCAAACAGGCTCAAAGCTGACCAGCGCATGGCTGAATCTCCTGAATTCCAGTCATTGATGCATGCAGCTTGGCCGAGCGCGGCGCCGAATGCCAGCCCGGCAGTTTTTCGCAGAACTTGACCTTGCCATCGTGGCAAGCTTGAGACTGCCGGCAACCTCACTCAAAGGAGTCTTCCCATGCAAGTGTTCAACGTTCAGGGCATGTCCTGCGGTCATTGCGTCAAAGCCATCACCACTGCGGTGCAGGCGCTGGATCCGGCGGCCAGCGTGCGCGTCGATCTGGCGGCCAAGGAAGTCGGCGTCGAAAGCGCGCTGAGTGCCGACGAGGTGATCGAAGCGATCCGCGAAGAGGGTTATGAGGTGAAGCTCGTCTGAAATTGATCGTTAGCGAGCTATCGGAATGTTCAAGGCGTCCGGGCGCGGCTAGACTGTCGGGCTGCGACTTGCCCACCTGGATGCCTGATGAATTTCCGCACGATTTTGATACTCGGCGCCTTGAGCGCCTTCGGTCCTTTGGCGATCGACTTCTATTTGCCTGCCTTCCCGGCCATGGCACTGGCGTTCGGCACCGATGAGCAGCATGTCCAGCTGACGCTGGCGGCCTACTTCCTCGGTCTGTCGCTGGGCCAACTGGCGTACGGGCCGATTTCCGATCGTTTCGGCCGGCGGCTTCCGCTGCTCAGCGGTGTCGCCCTGTTTACTCTGGCGTCATTGGCCTGCGCCTACGCGCCGAGCCTGGAATGGCTGATCGGCGCGCGTTTCGTCCAGGCACTCGGTGGCTGTGCGGGGATGGTGATCTCCCGTGCGGTGGTTGCCGACAAATGCGATGCGGTGGGCTCGGCGAAGGTGTTTTCCCAGTTGATGCTGGTGATGGGCCTGGCGCCGATTCTGGCGCCGATGCTCGGTGGGCTGCTGGTCAACACCACGGGTTGGCAGTCGATCTTTCTGGTCCTCACCGGATTCAGTGCGGCGGCAGGTCTGGCGGTGGCGTTGGGTCTGCCGGAAAGCATGCCGGCCCACGTGCCGCGCCAACCGTTGTCCGGTGCGTTGCGCCAGTACGCACGGCTGGTCAAGGATTCGGTCTACCTCGGCCACGCCCTGACCGGCGGCATCGCCATCGCCGGCATGTTCGCTTACATCGCCGGCTCCCCGTTTGTGTTCATCAAGCTCTACGGCGTACCCGCCGAGCACTTCGGCTGGCTGTTCGGCACCAACGCGGCAGGGTTCATTCTGGTGGCGCAGGTCAATGCTCGTTTGCTGGCCAAGCGTGGTCCGGCGTTTTTGCTGGTGCGCGCGGTGTGGGTGTACTTCCTCGCCGGGCTGACGTTGCTGGCGGTCAGCGCGATGCGTCCAGAGGCATTGTGGCCGTTGCTGATTCCGCTGTTCATCTGCATTGCCAGCCTCGGCTGCATCATTCCCAACGCCTCGGCTTGCGCAATGAACGGTCAGGGCGCCCGCGCCGGCAGTGCGTCGGCAATGCTCGGTTGCCTGCAATTCAGCATCGCCGCCGGTGCCGCCGCGTTGGTGGGGGTGTTGCACGATGGCAGCGCCGTGCCGATGGCCATGGTCATCAGCCTGTGTGGTTTGCTGGTGGTGAGCGTCGCGCTGCTCACCCGGCGCTTGCAGAATGCCCGGGCGCTGGCGCAAGCCCAGGTCTGAACGCTCGACTTTAGAACTCAGCCGGCGGCGCGCTGCTGGGTGGGTTCGGGAATCCGGTGGGGCGCGCAGAGTCGCGCTTCGAGGGTGCGAGTGAAGGCCAGAGCCTCGGCTTCACTGCGAAAGGTCACGACGTGCTGGTCCAGACGCACCTGCCATTGGGACTTTGCCACTTCTTTTATCAGGATCTTCATTGCTGACCTCCCTTGCGTAAAAGATGTATCGCAGAGGCTTCGATTGTAGACCTCGATACCCGCGTAATTGTGACAAGGGTCAAGCAACCGACTGACGGCAAAAAGCCCCGCAACCGCTCTGGCATCACGAGCGGTTGCGAGGCTTTATTTTTTTAGAAACCTTCTAAAACAATTTTCCCCTTGGCCTTGCCGCTTTCCAGCAGCTCATGGGCACGGCGCAAGTTGGCCGCGTTGATCACACCGAAGTGCTCGCCCAAAGTCGTCTTCAAAATGCCGGCGTCGATCAGTTCGGCGACGCGGTTGAGCAGCTTGTGCTGTTCGATCATGTCCGGCGTTTCGAACAGCGAGCGGGTGTACATGAACTCCCAGTGCAGCGACAGGCTCTTGCGCTTGAGCAGGCTGATGTCGAGGGACTTCGGATCGTCGATCAGCGCCAGCTTGCCTTGCGGCGCGAGGGCTTCGACCAGTTGCGCCAGATGCTGGTCGGTCTGGGTCAGGCTGGCGACGTGGGTCACGCTGTCGATGCCGGCGCGTTTCAATTCTTCGCTCAGCGGCTGGCTGTGATCGATGACCAGATCGGCACCGAGTTCACTGACCCAGTCACGGGTCTGTGGGCGCGAAGCGGTGCCGATTACTTTCAGGCCGGTCAACTGTTTGGCCAATTGAGTGAGGATCGAACCCACGCCGCCCGCCGCACCAACGATCAGCAGGCTCTGACCCTCATCATTGCTGCCTTCGCTGATTTGCAGGCGCTCGAAGAGCAATTCCCACGCAGTGATCGCGGTCAGCGGCAGCGCGGCGGCTTCGGCAAAACCGAGGGACTTGGGCATCTGACCGACGATGCGCTCATCGACCACGTGCAACTCGCTGTTGCCACCGGCCCGGGCAATCGAACCGGCGTAAAAGACCTTGTCACCGGCCTTGAACAGGGTGACGTCGCTGCCTACAGCCTTGACCACACCGGCAACGTCCCAGCCCAGCACTTTCGCCGCGCCGTTTTCCGGTGCCACGTTCTGCCGCACTTTGGTATCGACCGGGTTGACCGAGATGGCTTTGACCTCCACCAAGAGGTCGCGCGGGCCGGCAACCGGTTCTGGCAGTTCAATGTCCTGCAGGGACTTGGCGTCGCTGATCGGCAGGGACGCGTAATAGGCAATGGCTTTCATAAGTGGCTCCGTACAGTTGATAGAAGGAGGAATCAGGCAATTTTGCCGAGGCGTTTGAGCTGGAAGTGTTCGATGGTGTGGCCGGCGCCGGCCTGAAACTTCTGAAAATGCGCGCTGGCGTTGTGCGCCTCAAGAATCTCGTCACTGGCCCACTGTTCGATGACATAAAAAACCTGTGGATCGGCAAGGTCGCGGTGCAGGTCGTACTGGCCACAGCCCGGCTCGGCGCGGCTCGGTTCGACGAGGGCACGCAGCGCCTGTTCGAGAACGTCTTGCTGGCCGGATTTAGCGGTCAGGGTGGCGATAGCGGTAAAGGGCTGGGACATGCGTGGACTCCAGAATCGGAATGAATTCGATGGAAGCCATCATTGGCTATTTCTCTGCGCGATAAAACCGGCTAAAAGAGCAGTCTCTTTCAATATTTTTTTGATAATCGAGGCTGCGCATGCTGCGTTTTGATGACTTGCAGTTGTTTGTTCGCGCGGCGGATCTGGGCAGCCTGTCGGCGGCGGCACGGGTGATGGACATGTCTGCGGCGGTGGCCAGCGCGGCGTTGAAGCGCATCGAGCAGCAACTCGGTGCCCGGCTGCTGGCGCGGTCCACCCGCAGCCTGCGCCTCACCGCCGAGGGCGAAGGCTTCCTCGAATATGCCCGCGCCGCCCTGAGCAATCTCGACGAAGGCCGTCGACTGCTCGCCAGCGGTCAGGATCAGGTCAGCGGGATTTTGCAGCTTTCGGCGCCCTCGGACTTCGGCCGCAATCTGCTGCTGCCGTGGCTCGACGCGTTCCAGCGTGAACACCCGAAACTGACGGTGCGCCTGCTGCTTGGCGACCGCATCGCCGACCTGTTCCGGCAACCGGTGGACATCGCCCTGCGCTACGGCGAGCCGGAAGATTCCAGCCTGATCGCCTTGCCCATCGCGCCACACAATCGCCGCGTGTTGTGCGCATCTCCCGATTACCTGGCCCGGCATGGCGAGCCGCGCCAGCTCGAGCAACTGGCCCAGCACAACTGCCTTTTGTACATGCTCGGCAGCCGCGTCCACGACCACTGGAGTTTTCACGATGGCAAGCGCGAAGTCGGCCTGACCGTGAGTGGCGACCGCTTCAGCGATGACGCCGACGTCGTGCGGCTATGGGCTTTGGCCGGTGCCGGTATCGCCTACAAATCCTGGCTCGACGTCGGCGCCGATGTGCTCGCCGGACGCCTCAAAGTGCTGATGCCGGAACTGCTGTGTGAGCGCGCACCGCTGAATCTGTTGTGCGCCCATCGCGCACAATTGAGTAAGCCGGTGAACCTGCTGAGGGAGATGCTCGCCAGCCGATGCGCCGAATTGAGTAGCCAATTTCCCGGTTTCCTCAAAGTTGATCATTAGTCGCAGGCAATTAGAGAAATTTCTGTCAGGAACAATCGCCACCTGCCCAGGCCCAGGCGCAGGACGTCTGGCTTAACCCGCTTATACTAGCGCCCGCCTCATGCCTGCACTGACACCCGGCGCGCAGACCCCGTAACGCGTTGCCGGCTTTTGGTGACGGTTGCTACTTCTGCTGCCAGGTTGTGTGCCGGAGCAGCTGGTGTCGGTGGCATCCCTTGCCACCGATCCCGGGCGATTTTCGCGTGTTGGCCGATGCCCCATAACCGGCCAGGATGTCTCCGAGCGGTAGACGATACGATTCAACAGGGAGTGAACATATGGAACATGCACCGTGCATCAGCCAGATCGCGACATTGCTGGCCGAACCCAAGCGCAGCGCGATGATGTGGGCGTTGATGGATGGCTCGGCCCGGCAAGCCGAAGAGCTGGCGCTGCTGGCCGGGCTCTCGCCGTCGTCGGCCAGTGCGCATCTGGGACGCCTGTCCGCAGGGGGGCTGTTGAACATCGAAATGCGTGGGCGCAAACGCTTCTTTCGCCTGGCGGCACCGGAAATCGGCGCGGCGATCGAAGCACTGGCCAGCGCCACCATTGCCAGCGCGCCACGGCAAATCCCTGATGCGCTGAAACGCACGGCTCCCATGGTCAGACCACAGGCGGCGCCGTCTTCGCTGTTGCGCGCGCGGTTCTGCGACGATCATCTGGGCGGTACTTTGGCGGCCGACCTGTATCAGCGCCTGCTCGATGCCGGCTGGATCGAACAGCTTGAGCAGCGGGTGGTGGTGACGCACAAGGGCTCCACCCGACTGGCCCAGCGCGGAGTGTTCATCCAGGCCCTGGCCCACCGCAACGTGCAGGTCGCCTGCGCCTGCCCGGACTGGAGCGAGCGCCGTCCGCACATGGGCGGCTCACTGGGCGCGGCGCTGTTGCAGTTGTTCATGCAGTCCGGCTGGCTGACCTTGCCCAACGATTCCCGCGCCTTGCAGTTGACCGCCACCGGCCAGCGCGAAATCCATCGCTTTGCCAAGGAAACCGAGCTGGAAACAGCGTTCTAGAGCGTTGCTCGGCGATGAGCTGAAGGCTGACGTCGTCCACGGCTGTGAACAGGTCGCATCCAGTACGACCTCTGAATGACCATCGCGCACACTCGATCCGGGGATTTTCCGGATGGGGGAGCACAACATGAATACACAACGCTTTAATGCGGCTGAACGCCTGGAACGGCTGCCGCTCAGCGGTTATCACCGCGTCATTTTCATCATCATCGCCTTGGCGTTTTTCTTCGACTCCATGGATCTGGCGATGATGACTTTCCTGCTCGGCTCGATCAAAGCCGAGTTCGGCCTGAGCAGTGCGCAAGCAGGGCTGCTGGCCAGCTCGAGCTTCTTCGGCATGGTGCTCGGGGCGTCGCTGTCGGGAATGCTCGCCGACCGCTTCGGGCGCAAACCGGTGTTTCAGTGGAGCATCGTGTTGTGGGGCGTGGCCAGTTACCTGTGTTCGACGGCGCAGACGGTGGAGACGCTGACGCTGTTTCGCATCCTGCTCGGAATTGGCATGGGCATGGAGTTTCCCATCGCACAGTCGATGCTCTCGGAGCTGATTCCGGCACAACGACGCGGGCGCTACATCGCGCTCATGGACGGCTTCTGGCCGCTGGGTTTTGTCGCGGCGGGCGTGCTCTCGTACTTCCTGCTGCCGCTGATTGGCTGGCGCGATATCTTCCTGGTACTGGCGGTGCCGGCGGTGTTCGTTCTGGCGATCCGCCTTTTCATCCCTGAGTCGCCGCGCTGGCTGGAACAGGCCGGGCGCGACGTCGACGCGGACAAGGTGTTGAACGGCATCGAAGCGCGAGTGCGTGCTTCGCTGGGCGGTGCAGCCTTGCCGGAACCGGTTCGTTTGCCACGCACGGTGACGCCACCGGGCAATTTCTTCTCGGCGCTCAAGCAGATCTGGTCGCCGCAGTATCGCCAGCGCACAACGATGATCTGGAGTCTGTGGTTCTTCGCATTGCTGGGTTTCTACGGGCTGACTTCCTGGCTCAGCGCATTGCTGCAGCAGTCGGGTTTCGCCGTGACGCAGTCGGTGTACTACACGGTGCTGATCTCGCTCGGCGGGATTCCCGGCTTCCTCATGGCGGCGTGGCTGGTCGAGCGTTGGGGGCGTAAACCGGTGTGCATCGTCACCCTGCTCGGCGGCGGGGTGATGGCGTTTCTGTATGGGCAGAGCGCGGTGTTCGGCGGCAACGTCGCGTTGCTGATCGGCACCGGATTGTTAATGCAGTTTTTCCTTTTCGGCATGTGGGCGGTGCTCTACACCTACACGCCAGAGCTGTATCCGACTTCAGCGCGGGCAACCGGCTCGGGATTCGCTTCGGCGATCGGCCGCGTCGGCTCACTGCTCGGGCCACTGGTGACCGGGCTGGTGTTCCCGATTACCGGGCAGGGCGGGGTGTTCGCGCTGGGCGCGGCGTGCTTCGCGATAGCGGCGGGCGTGGTGTGGCTGTTCGGGATGGAGACGCGGGGCAAGACCCTGGAAGAGCTTACTGAAACCGAAGTCACTGGCTAACGCTGATCAAAACTGTGGGAGCGAGCTTGCTCGCGAAAGCGGTGTATCAAACAACATCTGCGTTGGATGACACACCGCATTCGCGAGCAAGCTCGCTCCCACGTTGGGTTATGCAGGTGATGCGGTGTTGCTTACGGTTTTACCAACCGCGCATCCAGGCTGTTCTGCGCCAGGCGCTTGGCCTGATCCTGGGTCATGCCCAGATGCTCGTGCAGCGCATGGAGGTTCTCGGTCACGTACCCGCCGAAATAAGCCGGGTCATCGGAGTTCACCGTGACCTTCACGCCGCGCTCAAGCATGTCGAGGATGTTGTGCTGCGACATGTGATCGAACACGCAGAGCTTGGTGTTCGACAGCGGGCACACGGTCAGCGGGATCTGCTCGTCGATGATCCGCTGCATCAGGCGCTCGTCTTCGATGGCGCGCACGCCATGGTCGATGCGCTGGATTTTCAGCAGGTCGATGGCTTCCCAGATGTACTCCGGCGGGCCTTCTTCACCGGCGTGGGCGACGGTGAGGAAGCCTTCGTCGCGGGCGCGATCGAAGACGCGTTTGAATTTGCTCGGCGGGTGGCCCATCTCGGAACTGTCGAGCCCGACCGCGACAAACGCATCACGGAACGGCAGCGCCTGATCGAGGGTTTTCTGCGCTTCGTCTTCGCTGAGGTGGCGCAGGAAGCTGAGGATCAAACCGCTGCTGATGCCCAGTTGCGTCTCGCCATCCTTGAGCGCGGCGGCGATGCCGTTGAGCACCACTTCGAACGGGATGCCCCGGTCGGTGTGGGTCTGCGGATCGAAGAACGGTTCGGTGTGGATTACGTTCTGTGCTTTGCAGCGCAGCAGGTAGGCCCAGGTCAGGTCGTAGAAGTCCTGCGAGGTGCGCAGCACATCGGCGCCTTGGTAATACAAGTCGAGAAATTCCTGCAGATTGTTGAAGGCGTAAGCCTTGCGCAGGGTTTCGACGTCGCTCCACGGCAGGGCGATCTTGTTGCGTTCGGCCAGGGCGAACAGCAGTTCAGGCTCCAGCGAACCTTCCAGATGCAGGTGCAGTTCGGCTTTGGGCAAGGCGTTGAGCCAGTCGTACATAGTCTTTTCTCATCAGGTGCAATGCCGGCATTCTACAGAGGCTGGCCGCAACAATTGGCAAAACCTGACCAGGTGATCGATCAAACCGCCTCTTGTTCACGGCGATAGGCGTAGGTATCGGCGAAGCGCGACAGCAGGAATTCGGCACAGGTGGTGGTCGGATATTTCGCCGGATGCTGTGCGTCCTGGCAACCGGGCAGGCATTCGATGCGCGTGTCCGGGTGCGGTTCGGCGAAGAACGGCATCGAATAGCGATCCACGCCCAGCGGGCTGATCACCCGGTGCGGGGTCGAGCGATAACGGTCGTTGCTCCAGCGCGCCATCATGTCGCCGAGGTTGACCACGAACGTGCCGTCAATCGGTGGCGCGTCGATCCATTCACCATTGACGTTCTTCACCTGCAAACCGCCGGCGCTGTCCTGATAGAGCAGGGTGATGCAGCCGTAATCGGTGTGGGCGCCGGCACCTTGTTGCTCGGCGGAGCTGGCGGTGTGACGCGGCGGATAATGGATCATGCGCAACACGCTGACCGGGTCGACAAAGCGCGAATCGAAGAAGTCGCGCTCGATGCCCAGCGCAATGGTCATCGCCCGCAACAGGGTTTGCGCCAGCGCCTGCATGTCGAGGTAATGCTGCTCCATCAGCGTTTCCCAGCCGGGTTGCGCCGGATGCCGATTGGGGCCGCGCAAAGGTTTTTCCGCGAGCACCTCGGGATGTTCGTTCGGCAGGTGCAGGCCCATGTCGAAGGTTTCTTTGAGATCGCTGGGTTTGTTCGGGTCCAGTTGCTCGGTGGCAATCGCACCGTAGCCGCGATGATGGCGGGTCTGGGTGATGTCGATTTTGAGTTTTTCTGCAGCGGGCAAGGCAAAGAAGCGTTGGGCGTGATCGAGCAGGGCGTCGATGCGCTGCGCCGAGATCGGATGGCCCTTGATGTAGAAAAAGCCCCATTCGCGACAGGCTTGGTCGATTTGTTCGGCCACCGCAGGCCAGGCGTTTTTGTCGTCGCCATAGAGCGGGCTGATATCAATGATCGGAAGCTGATCCATACACAATCCTTGAATACGCTGTGTTGCCAATGTGGGAGCGAGCCTGCTCGCGAAGAGGGAGTGTCAGACAACATTTTTGTTAATGACACACCGCTTTCGCGAGCAGGCTCGCTCCCACAGGGTTCTGTGTGGTGAATCGGGGGACTACTTCGGCATCTCGGCCTTCATGCCCTCAACGTAATAATTCATCGAAGCCAGTTCCGCATTGGTCGCGCTCACGCCCGCGGGGATTTTTTCCACACCGGCCTGATCCTTGATCGGCCCGGTAAACGGCTGCAATGCGCCGCTCTTAATGTCGGCGATCAACTGCTCGGCTTCGGCTTTGACCGGCGCCGGCACCAGATCGCTGATCGGCAGTTCCACCGTGCCTTCCTTCAACCCGCCCCAGTAATCCTGAGATTTCCAGGTGTGATCGATCACGCTCTGCGTCGCCTGAATGTAGTGTGGCGCCCAGTCGTTGACGATCGAGGTCAGCACCGCTTTCGGGCCGAAGTGGGCCATGTCCGAGGCATAGCCCACGGCATACACGCCGCGCCGTTCGGCAGCCTGAATCGGCGCCGGGCTGTCGGTGTGCTGGAACACTACGTCGACGCCCTGATCGATCAGCGCGTTGGCGGCGTCGGCTTCCTTGCCCGGATCAAACCAGGAGTTGACCCACACCACTTTGATTTCGGTGCCAGGGTTGTACTTGTTCAGGGCCAGCTGGATGGCGTTGATGTCGCGGATCACTTCCGGAATCGGGAACGAGGCGACGTAGCCGATCTTCTTGGTCTTGGTCATCTTCGCCGCGAGGAAACCGCCGACGTAACGGCCCTCGTAAGTGCGCGCCAGGTAAGTGCCGAGGTTCTTGTCCTGCTTGTAACCGGTGGCGTGTTCGAAAGTGACCTTGGGGAATTGCTTGGCGACTTTCACTGTCGGGTTCATGTAGCCGAAAGACGTGGTGAAGATCAGGTCATATTTGTCCTTGGCCATGTTGCGGATCACCCGCTCGGCGTCGGCGCCCTCGGCGACGTTTTCCACGTAGTTGGTGGTGATCTGCGTGCCGAGTTTTTCCGCCAGGGCCTTGCGCCCCTGTTCGTGCTGATACGTCCAGCCGTGGTCACCGATCGGGCCGATGTAGACGAAACCGACCTTCAGCGGATCGGCAGCGCTGGCGCTCAGGCTGATTCCCAGACCGATGGCGGCGTACAGCAGTTTGTGCAGCGGACGTATTGGCATGAACCCGAACTCCATTTTGTTGTGTGTGCTCAGGGCCAATGCAAATTGCTGACCAACAGGACAACAAACACATTTGAAAACGCGGCGCGGCCTTCGCGAGCAGGCTCGCTCCCACAGCGGACGCATTTCAATGTGGGAGCGAGCCTGCTCGCGAAGAGGCCGGCAAGGCCAATAAAAGTGCATGCCTGAATCCAGCTGCCATCGCGTGGTGCGTAAAGATGTAACGAAACGTTAGTGGCGCGCGGCAGTCAGTAGCTTCATCAGCTCTTTTCGGCAAAAGGCCCGTCATGCTCTCAATCCTCAAACAAGAAAGCTTCCTGCTGCTGGCAGTCCTTGCCGCGTGCGTCGCTTATCCACTGGAACACTGGCTGCTGCACAGCGGCCAGATCGTCGCGCTGGGCGGCGGTCTGCTGCTGATCGCCTTTATCGTCGCCGCTTCGATGCGCGTCGCTCATCACGCCGAACTGCTCGCGGAAAAGGTCGGCGACCCCTACGGCACGATGATCCTCACGCTCTCGGCGGTGCTGGTCGAAGTGGTGATCCTGGCGATCATGATGAGCAACGAAGCCTCGGCGACGCTGGTGCGCGACACGATTTATTCAGCGGTCATGCTCGACATCAACGGCATCCTCGGCCTCGCCGCTTTGATGGGCGGGATCAAACACGGCGAGCAGTCCTACAACGACGATTCGGCGCGCAGCTATAGCGTGATGATCCTTACCGCGATGGGCGTATCGATGGTGGTCCCGGAGTTCATTCCCGAGGCCAACTGGAAGATGTATTCGGCGTTCACCATCGGCGCGATGATGGTGCTCTACGCGCTGTTCCTGCGCATGCAGGTCGGCCCGCACAGTTACTTTTTCAGCTACAGCTACCCGGACAAACGTCGCAAGAAGGAGCCGGTCGAGCAGGAGCCGAAGCCGGTCAGCCTGGCGCTGTCGATCGGCATTCTGGTGTCGGGGGTGGTGATCATCGGCGCACTGGCCGAGGTGATGTCCAAGACCCTCGATCTGGGCCTGGAAGGCACGGGCGCGCCGCCGGTGATCACGGCGATTCTGGTGGCAGCGATTTCCGCCGCGCCGGAGATTCTCACCGCACTGCGTGCAGCACTGGCCAATCGCATGCAGTCGGTGGTCAACATCGCGATGGGCGCGTCACTGTCGACGGTGATTCTGACCGTGCCGGTGATGGAAGCGATGGCGCTGTACACCGGCCAACCATTTCAGATGGCGATGACTCCGGTGCAAACGGTGATGATCTTCATCACCCTGATCGTCAGCGCAATCAACCTCAATGACGGCGAAACCAACGCCATTGAGGGCATGACGCACTTTGTGCTGTTTGCCACATTCATCATGCTGTCCCTACTGGGCCTTTAGGGCTGGCAGATACCCATGTGGGAGCGAGCCTGCTCGCGAAAACGGTGTGTCATCCAACAAACATGTTGTCTGACACTCCCTCTTCGCGAGCAGGCTCGCTCCCACAGTTTTGAACGGCGGTGAGTCAGGTACCGGCGATCAGTTGGCGAGCGGCTTGGCTGTGATCGGCGATCAAACCTTTCAGGTCCAACCCCTCAACCTGACCATCAACCACACGCCACTTGCCGCCAATCATCACCCGATCCGCCCGATCCGCGCCGCACAACAACAGCGCCGAAATCGGATCGTGGCTACCGGAGAAGCGCAGTTCATCGAGCTTGAACAACGCCAGATCCGCCTGTTTGCCCACGGCGATTTCGCCGATGTCGCTGCGACCGAGCAGGCTCGCCGAACCCTTGGTCGCCCAGCCCAGCACGCGCTCGGGGGGGATCTTTTCGGCGCCGTAACGCAGGCGCTGGATGTACAGCGCCTGACGCGCTTCGAGGATCATGTTCGAGGCATCGTTGGACGCCGAACCGTCAACGCCAAGACCGAACAGCGCGCCGGCGTCGGTCAGCTCGATGCTCGGGCAGATGCCGGACGCCAGGCGCATGTTCGAGCTTGGGCAGTGGCAGATGCCGGTACCGGCCTGGCCGAGGCGGGCGATTTCGTCGGGGTTGAAATGGATGCCGTGGGCCAGCCAGGTTCGCGGGCCGAGCCAGCCGACGCTGTCCAGATAATCGACGGTGCGCAGACCGAAACGTTGCAGGCAGAAGTCTTCTTCATCAAGGGTTTCAGCGAGGTGGGTGTGCAGACGCACATCGAGCGTGTTCGCCAGATCAGCACTGGCCGACATGATTTCCGGGGTCACCGAAAATGGCGAACATGGCGCCAGGGCGATCTGTATCTGCGCGCCGTCGCCACGCTCGTGATACTCGTGAATCAGCCGCTGGCTGTCGTCGAGAATCACCTGGCCTTCCTGCACCGTTTGTTGCGGAGGCAGGCCGCCGTCCTTCTCGCCAAGGCTCATCGAGCCGCGCGTGAGCATGGCGCGCATGCCCAGTTCACGCACCGTTTCGACCTGCACGTCGATGGCGTTTTCCAGACCATCCGGGAACAGATAGTGATGGTCGGCAGCGGTGGTGCAACCTGAGAGCAGCAATTCGGCCAGCGCCACTTTGGTGGCGAGGGCGAGTTTTTCAGGCGTCAGCCGCGCCCATACCGGGTACAGGGTTTTCAACCACGGAAACAGCGGCTGATTGACCACCGGCGCCCAGGCGCGGGTCAGGGTTTGATAGAAGTGGTGGTGAGTGTTGATCAGGCCCGGCAGGATCACATGCTCGCGGGCATCGAACACTTCATTGCACGGCGCCGACGGCTGCTGACCGGCAGCGAGGACTTCGACGATCACACCGTCTTGCACGACAAGACCGCCACGGGCATCAAGCTCGTTGGAGGTGAAAATGGCGAGGGGATTTTTTAACCAGGTACGGGTCGCAGGCATTGTGGCCGGCTCCTCTGAAAGTTGGGTTCAGGGTTGCCAGCTCAGTGTTGCCCTGTCTGCTGATCCAGGGTCGCCGCAAAGGACGAGGCGCGCAGTTTCAAACAAATCGCCGCGCCGGGCAAGCGCCACCCGACCATTCACCATCACTCCCTGTGGGAGCGAGCCTGCTCGCGAAGGCGTCATGTCAGTCGATACAGATTTACCTGACAGATCGTATTCGCGAGCGGGCTCGCTCCCACATCGGGATTTTCAGTGCTTACCAGGCAATCGTTTCACCCTTGTAATTGACGAAGTGATGCCCGCCCTTGCCGGTGAATGCATTGACCTGGTCAATCAGCCCGCGAGTGCTGGTCTCTACATCCAAGTCAGCACCTTCGCCGCCCATGTCGGTCTTCACCCAGCCCGGGTGCAACGACAGTACGGTGAGTTTCTGTTCACCCAGTTGCGTGACAAAACTGTTGGTCATCGAATTCAGCGCCGCTTTGCTCGCCTTGTACAACGCCAGCTCCGGCGCGTCGGGCATGGTCACGCTGCCGAGCACCGAACTCATGAACGCCAGCACGCCGCTGCCTTCGCGGATCTGCCCGACGAAACGCTGGGCCAGATTGATCGGCGCCACTGCGTTGGTGAAAAACAGTTGCCCGACCTCGGCCAATGTCGCGCCGCCCGGCGTCTGCACGTCCGGGCCTTTGACCCCGGCGTTGACGAACAACAGATCGAAGGTTTCGCCCTTGAGTTTCTGGCTTAGAGCGATCACCGCTTGCTGATCGTCCATGTCGAGCTTCTCGATGCGCACGTCACCCAGCGCTTGCAGCGCCTCGGCCTTCTGCGGATTGCGCACTGTCGCGGTCACTTGCCAGCCATCGCCCAGCAGGGTCTTCACCAGACCGAGGCCCAAGCCGCGGGAGGCGCCGATGATCAGTGCGTTTTTTGCCTGAGACATGATGGGTTTCCTTGAAAGTCAGCATTCAGGATTCAATGGACACGCCTGACCAAGGCGCAGTTGCAGCGCTTGGCGAAAAACAGGCTTTGATCCCGGAGCATACTCCAGGCCTCTTGAGTTTCTCGAGGGTGTTTGATCAGAAACAATCATGAGGCGTGGTTCAAGTGTTGCCTGTGCGGACGCCTTCGCGAGCAGGCTCGCTCCCACGCTTGCCCGCGTTCACTCAGATCCCTTGTGGGAGCGAGCCTGCTCGCGAAGAGGCCCGCTCTGACAACGATCAGTGTCCCGATTGCCACGGCTGCCCCAACGAAACCGGAGCATACAATCGCGTACGCACGGCATCGCGGGACAGCAGCACCAGCACCAAAATCGTCGCCACATACGGCAGCATCGCCAGCAGGCTCGAAGGAATCGCCAGTCCCAATCCCTGTGCCACCAAGTGCAGGATGCTGGCGAGGCCGAACAGATACGCCCCTAGCAGCAAGCGCCTCACCCGCCAACTGGCAAACACCACCAGCGCCAGAGCGATCCAGCCGCGCCCTGCGGTCATGTTCTCTGCCCACATCGGTGTGTACGCCAGCGACAGATAAGCCCCGGCCAGCCCGGCCATTGCTCCGCCGAACAACACCGCCAAGGTGCGCACGGTCAGCACCGGCAAGCCCATGGCGCTTGCCGCATCCGGGTTTTCACCGACCGCTTGAATGATCAGGCCGACACGACTTTTGATGATCACCCACGCCACCAGCGCAAACAGCGCGAACGACAGATACACCAGCAGATCCTGGGCAAACAGCATCCGCCCGATCAGCGGGATCTCACTCAGATACGGAATCGCCAAAGGCTCGAAACCTGCCAGCGGCTTACCCACCCAGGCCGCGCCGACAAATGTCGACAGGCCCACGCCGAAGATCGTCAGCGCCAGCCCGGTGGCCACCTGATTGGCGTTGAACACCAGCGCGACCAGGGCAAACAGTGACGACAACAACATCCCGGCCAACATCGCCAACAGCACACCCAGCCACAGGTTGCCGCTGTTCAGCGCGACGATGAAACCGATCACCGCACCGAACAGCATCATGCCTTCCTGGCCGAGGTTGAGGACGCCGCTTTTCTCGCAGATCAACTCACCCAATGCCACCAGCAACAGCGGCGTGCCGCAGCGGACCATCGCGTAGAAAATATTGCTCAACAGATCGATATCCATCACAGCGCTCCGGCGGTTACGGCACGGGTCGAGGCGCGCCGGGTCCAGCGCAGTTTCAGGCGTGGCCGATAGAGAATCAGCACGTCACAGGCGAGCAGGAAAAACAGCATCATGCCCTGGAACAATTGGGTGATCGCTTGCGGCAGATTGAGCGACATCTGCGCGCTCTCGCCGCCGATGTACAGCAGCGCCATGAGCAGACTGGAGAACAGAATGCCAAGCGGATTCAACCGTCCGAGGAACGCCACGGTGATCGCTGCGTAGCCATAGCCCGGCGACACCTGCGGCACCAATTGGCCGATCGGCCCAGTCACTTCGCAGACCCCGGCGAGCCCGGCCAGACCACCGCTGATCAACAGCGCCAGCCAGATCAGGCGCTTCTCGCGAAAGCCGACAAAACCTGCCGCACGCTTGTCCAGCCCGAGCACTTTGATCTGGAAGCCGATGAAGCTTTTCTGCAACAACACCCACACCGCAACCAGCGCGAGCAGGGCGAAATACACGCCGGCATGCACGCGGCCGTCCTCCAGCAGCAGCGGCAAGCGACTGGCGTCGCCGAACATCGCCGACTCGGGGAAATTGAAGCCCGCCGGATCCTTCAACGGCCCGTGCACGCAGAACAGCAGCAGGTTCAACGCGATGTAATTGAGCATGATGCTGGTGAGGATTTCGTTGGCGTTGAAGCGCGTGCGCAGCCATGCGGTGAGCCCGGCCCATGCGGCGCCGGCCAGCGTGCCGGTCAGCAGAATCAGCACCAGCGCCCAGCGACTTTGCATGTCGATAACGTTCACTGCCAGAGCACTGCCGGCCAAGGCGCCAAGTAGAAGTTGGCCTTCGGCGCCGATGTTCCAGATCCGCGCCTGATAGGCCACCGCTAGGCCGAGTGCGCAGAGCAGAATCGGCAGCGCCTTGACCAGCAATTCAGACACGCCATACAAATCGCTGACCGGTGCGATCAGCAGCGTGTGCAAGGTTTGCAGTGGGTCGTGGCCCAGCGCGATGAACAACAGCGAGCCGCAGCCGAGGGTCAGGGCCGCCGCCAATAACGGCGAGCACCACAGCATCAGGCGCGATTGCTGGCCACGGGGTTCGAGAGAAAGCAGCATGTTGAAACTCCGTTAAACCGAAGCGGCGCGAGGTGAGTGATCGAACTGGCCGGCCATCCACGCGCCGACATCGCTCAGTTGTGTAGCGCTGGTGTCTTGCAGCGCCGAGAGACGCCCGCCGCACAGCGCGCCGAGGCGATCGCTGATCTGGAACAGCTCATCGAGGTCTTCGGAAATCACCAGAATCGCCGCGCCGGCATCGCGCAGGGCGATCAAGGCGCGATGAATGGTGGCGGCGGCACCGACGTCGACGCCCCAGGTCGGGTGCGCGGCGATCAGCAGTTTCGGTTGCTGAAGAATTTCCCGGCCGAGGATGAATTTCTGCAAGTTGCCGCCGGACACGCTGCGCGCAGCGGTTTGCGTGTCCGGGGTCTTCACGCCGAAACGCTGGATGATCTGCTGCGCGAGGGCTTCGACTTTGCTTCGTTGAATCAACCCGTGGCTCACCAGTCCGTGCTGAAAAGCACTGAGCAGGGCGTTATCGGCCAGACTCAACTCCGGCACCGCGCCGTGGCCGAGGCGTTCGGCCGGCACGAAGGCCAGACCGAGTTTGCGCCGCGCATCCGGGCGCAGGTCAGCGACGTTTCTATCTGCGAAGCGCAGGGTCGCCGCTTGCGCACGAGGCAAGGGCTGTTCGCCACTGAGCAGGGCGAGCAGCTCATCCTGACCATTGCCCGCGACCCCGGCGATGCCGACGATTTCACCGCTGCGCACTTGCAGGTCGATGTCGGTCAGCGAGCAACCGAACGGATCCGGGTTGTGCCAGCTCAAACCCTGCACCTGCAGAAACGCCGCGCCACCGCTGACCTTCGGATACTCGCCAATCAAAGCCGCCGCTTCACCGACCATCATTTGCGCCAGTTGCTGGTCCGAACATTCGGCGGGCACGCAATGCCCGGCAACCCGGCCGCCGCGCAGCACCGTGGCGCTGTGGCACAAGGCGCGCACTTCACCGAGCTTGTGGCTGATAAACAGAATGCTGCAGCCCTCGGCGGCAAGGCGCCGCAGGGTGATGAACAATTCGTCGGCCTCTTGCGGCGTCAGCACTGAGGTCGGCTCGTCGAGAATCAACAGGCGGATGTCCTGCATCAGGCAACGGATGATTTCCACCCGCTGGCGCTCGCCAATCGACAGGCTGTGGACAAGTCGCTCCGGTTCCAGGGCCATGCCATAACGCCGTGATACTTCGCGGATCTTCGGCTCCAGTTGCTTCGGCGTGCCGGCCGCCGCGCCCATCGCCAGGGCAATGTTCTGCGCCACGCTGAGGGTTTCGAACAGGGAGAAATGCTGGAACACCATGCCAATGCCCAACTGCCGCGCCTGCGCCGGATTGCGTATCTGCACGCGCTGCCCCTGCCAGAGCATTTCACCGCTGTCGCACTGGGTGACCCCGTAAATGATCTTCATCAACGTACTTTTGCCCGCGCCGTTTTCACCGAGCAGGGCATGGATCTCACCCGGCGCGATGCTCAGGTCGATGGCGTCGTTGGCCAGACAACCGGGGTAGCGTTTGCTGATCTGGCGCAGTTGCAGGCGCGGTGGGGAAGGGGCGATGGACATGACAGGCTCGACTGACTTGGAGTTGTGCCTGTGGATAAAGCAATTTCCTGGCCATTGAGTCAGGAACGCTTGCGGAGCCAGTCCGCAAGTGCCGACAGCAGCGCATCGGCGGGTGTTTTGTCTTTCAATCGAGCACCAATTCAGCGCAAAGCCATTGAACAGGCTCCAGTTTTGCCCGCTCGCAGTTGGTTAAAAAACGAGCAACTGCCTGGGAGCCAGACAGATCCAGCAGCTGCGGCGGTCATGAACGGCTTATCCACAGGTTGCTCCACAGTAATTGTGCGCAAGCGCCGAGGGCGGGCATAAGCACTGCGATGCTTTGTTCTAATGGTGATAAACGAAGGTAACTGTTTGTTTTTACGCTGGATTTCCCTTTCGTCGGGTCAATTGAACGAAAATTGAACAAATCGCGCAAAGCCGCATGACAGAAGGGTTACAGCGGTATGTGCTCAGGTTATCCACAGTCGGGTGCACAGCAGGTGTGGGCAAGTCTGTGGAATAAGGAAAACGAGGGATGCCCTAAAAGATCGCAGCCTACCGCTGCAACAAAATCCGCCCACGGCTCAGATCCGCCAACTGACTCTGCAACACGTCGATCTGCGCTTCCCCCACCGCCAGCTTCAACTCAACGCCATTGGCTGTGAAGTTCTCCTCCACCACCAATCCACCGAGATCGGCCACGCGCAACTTCACCAGCGCCAACTCGGCAAATCCGCAGGCGCAACTGAGCGGTACGCGGCTGATCAGCTCGATTTTGTCCGCCGCTTGCAGGCACTTGTTGGCGCCACCGCCATAGGCTCGGGCCAAACCGCCGGTCCCCAGTTGAATGCCGCCGTACCAGCGAATCACCATCACCGCGACCTGATCGCAGTCCTGCGCCTCGATCGCCGCCAGAATAGGGCGCCCGGCCGTGCCGCCCGGCTCGCCGTCGTCAGTGCTGCGGTATTGCGCGCCGAGTTTCCACGCCCAGCAATTGTGCGTGGCATTCAAATCGCTGTGCTGCTCGAAAAACGCCTGCGCATCGGCGGGGCTGCTGATCGGCGTCGCCAGAGTGATGAAACGGCTTTTGCGAATCTCTTCGCGGTACTCGCAAAAACCGCTGAGGGTGAAAGGCATAAACGTCTTATAAAGAAGGAGTGAGGCCGCAGCCTTTGAGAATGATGCGGATCAGGTTGTTGCCGGCGTCTTCCATGTCTTGCTTGGTCAACTTGCTGCGCCCGGTGACGCGGCAGATCTGCGTGGCGAAGTCGGCGTAATGCTGGGTGCTGCCCCACAGCAGGAAGATCAGATGCACCGGGTCGACCGGGTCCATTTTGCCCGCATCGATCCACGCTTGAAACACCGCCGCGCGCCCGGTGAACCAGGTGCGGTAATCCTGATTGAAATATTCGCTCAGGCATTCGCCGCCGCTGATCACTTCCATGGCGAAGATTCGCGAAGCCTGTGGCTGGCGCCGCGAGAACTCCATCTTCGCACGGATGTAGCGGGTCAGCGCTTCGGCCGGGTCATCCTCGGCAGTAAGGGTGTTGAAGGTGCTGTCCCACAACTCGATGATGTTGCTCAGCACCGCCACATACAAACCGAGCTTGTTGGTGAAGTAGTAATGCAGGTTGGCCTTGGGCAGCCCGGCATTCTGCGCGATGGTGTTCATGCTGGTGCCTTTGAACCCGTGACGGGCGAACTCGTCTTCGGCGGCTTTGAGAATGGTCTCTTCGTTCTTCTGACGAATGCGGCTGGCGGGTTTGCCGCCGTGGGCTGGGACTTCAAAGGTCATAGGCACTTCCGGGATTGTCTGTGGGTGCAACCAGTTGCGTTGATAGCGCACCCACAGGCATCCGACAAGTCCTGGCGCGGAAAAACAGTTACGCCTGTTCGATCTTGTTCAGTGACGCGGGGCTTTTTGTCTCAACAGTTTTGCCTTCCGGCAACAACAGACACAGGACGATTGCCGTCAGCCCGCCGCTGGTGATCGCCGAGTCGAACAGGTTCTGCAGCAGTTTCGGCAGCAGGTGCAGCAGGTTCGGTTGCGCGGCGATGCCGAGGCCGACGCCGAACGAAGTGGCGATGATCAACATGCTGCGCCGGTCCAGCGGCGACTGCGCGAGAATGCGCACGCCCGCCGCCGCCACAGCGCCGAACATCACCAGCGTTGCGCCACCGAGCACCGGTTTCGGGATTTGTTGCAGCACCGCACCGATCATCGGGAACAGGCCGAGGCAGAACAGGATCGCGCCGATGTACAGGCCGACGTAGCGGCTGGCAACGCCGGTCAATTGGATCACGCCGTTGTTCTGCGCGAACGTTGTGTTGGGGAAGGCGCTGAATGTCGCCGCGATCATGCAACTGACACCATCACCGAGCACGCCACCTCGCAAGCGGCTTATATAAGAAGGGCCGCTGATCGGTTGGCGGGCAAGCATGCAATTGGCGGTGAGGTCACCGACGGTTTCGATGGTGCTGATCAGGTAAATCAGCGCGACCGGCAGGAAAGCGGTCCAGTCGAAGTTGAATCCGAACTTGAATGGCGTAGGAAAACTCACCAGTGGCAAGTCAGGCAACGGCTGCGGGACCAGTTTCCCGCTGAACCACGCCGCGAGGCTGCCGAGCACCAGCCCGATGATGATCGCCGACAGGCGCACCCACGGCGTATTCGAGCGGTTGAGCAGAATGATTGTCAGCAGCACGAACACGCCCAAGGCCAGATTGCCCGGCGCGCCGAAGTCCGGCGCGTTGAAGCCGCCACCCAGATCGGTGATGCCGACCTTGATCAGGCTGATGCCGATCAGCGTGATGACGATGCCGGTCACCAGCGGTGTCACCACTCGGCGCAACTGACCGATGAAGCGGCTGAGCACGATCTGCACGATTGCGCCGAAAAAGCACACGCCGAAAATCATCGCCAGGATATCTTCCGGGCTGCCGCCGCGCTGCTTGACCAGAAACCCGGCCGACAGCACCGCACCGAGAAACGCGAAACTGGTGCCTTGCAGACAGATCATCCCCGCGCCAATGCCGAACGGTCGCCGCGCCTGGATAAAAGTGCCGACGCCCGAGACCATCAGCGCCATGCTGATCAGGTACGGTAGATGCGCGGTCAGCCCGAGCGCGGAACCGATCACCAGTGGCGGGGTGATGATGCCGACGAAACTGGCGAGCACGTGTTGCAGTGCGGCGAGAATGGCGGCGAGTGGTTTGGGGCGGTCGTTGAGGCCGTAGATCAGTTCACTGGATGAATCGGAATCTGGCTGCATGGCTTTGGCTTCTTGAAGGAGAGTTATCCCTTCTCTGCAAAAACCTGTCCACTTGCTCAGGTTATTTCTGGATTCTGTCGATGAGGCCCTGCCGGGCTGGGCTCTGCGCGCTTATCTATCGCGTCGCGGCCAGGCTCTCGAGGAAACTTTCCAGCACCAAATGAGGGCGCCGCCCCTTGCGCGTGACCGATGCCAGACTCAAATCGTAAAAACGCGTGCCGGCCTTGAGCGCACGCAAGCGCCCCTGCTGTACCCAAAGATTGGCGTAGTGATCCGGCAGGTACCCGATGTAGCGCCCGGTCAGAATCAGAAACGCCATGCCTTCACGGTCAGAGGCACTGGCGGTGCAGTTGAGCGCCTGATAATGCGCCTGAATCTCCGCCGGCAAACGAAAGGTCGGCGCAATCGCGTCCTGACTGTCGAGGCGTTGATCATCGAGTTGCTTGTCGTCGACATAAAACAGCGGATGACCCACCGCGCAATACAGCAGCGAACGCTCGCTGTACAACGGCTGATATTCCAGTCCCGACAAGGCGCTGGCCTGCGGCACCACGCCGACATGCAGACGCCCGTCGAGTACGCCTTGCTCGACTTCATTCGGCGCAATCATGCGGATCTGAATCTGCACATCCGGCCCGCGCTCCTTCAATTGCGCGAGGGCGTGGGTGATGCGCATGTGCGGCAGGGTGACCAGATTGTCGGTCAGGCCGATGATCAGCTCGCCGCGCAGGTGTTGGTGCAGACCGTTGACCTCAGTGCGGAAGCTTTCCAGCGCACTCAACAATTGCAGCGCTGATTGATACACCTCACGGCCTTCCTCGGTCAGGGAAAATCCGGCCCGGCCGCGCTGGCACAAGCGCAAGCCGAGGCGCTGTTCCAGATCGCTCATCTGCTGGCTGATCGCCGAGCGGCCGATGCCAAGCACGGTTTCCGCTGCGGAGAAGCCGCCACACTCCACGACACTGCGAAAAATCCGCAGCAGGCGTATATCAAAATCACTGACCTGGGCCAATGGATCGGCGCGGCGGCTGCTCATTTTTTGTTCTCTTTGTTTAGCAATGATCTAACTGAAGGTTAGAAGAGTTGGATTTCACCGACTTTATCGCCGTGGCAATTTAGCTGCAACAACGCTTTCCATCTCCCTGACGCTTATGCCCTGCGAGGTTTTGCCCGATGAACATGCCTGAAAACGCGCCGTCGCCACTGGCCAGCCAACTGAAGCTGGACGCGCACTGGATGCCGTACACCGCCAACCGCAACTTTCAGCGCGACCCGCGTCTGATCGTCGGCGCTGAAGGCAGCTGGCTGTTCGATGACAAGGGCCGCAAGATCTACGACTCGCTGTCCGGTCTGTGGACCTGCGGCGCCGGGCACACCCGCAAGGAAATTCAGGAAGCCGTTGCGAAACAGCTGGGCACTCTCGATTACTCGCCGGGTTTCCAGTACGGCCATCCCTTGTCGTTCCAACTGGCAGAGAAAATCACTGAACTGACCCCGGGCAATCTGAACCACGTGTTCTTCACCGACTCTGGTTCCGAGTGCGCCGATACTGCGGTGAAAATGGTCCGTGCCTACTGGCGCCTGAAAGGCCAGGCGACCAAGACCAAAATGATCGGCCGCGCCCGTGGCTACCACGGTGTGAACATCGCCGGCACCAGCCTCGGCGGCGTCAACGGCAACCGCAAGCTGTTCGGTCAGGCGATGATGGACGTCGATCACTTGCCACATACGCTGTTGGCAAGCAATGCGTTTTCCCGCGGCATGCCGGAGCAGGGCGGTATTGCTTTGGCCGATGAGCTGCTCAAGTTGATCGAACTGCACGACGCTTCCAACATCGCTGCGGTGTTCGTTGAACCGATGGCCGGCTCTGCCGGGGTACTGGTTCCGCCGCAGGGTTACCTCAAGCGTCTGCGCGAGATCTGCGATCAGCACAACATCCTGCTGGTGTTTGACGAAGTGATCACCGGCTTCGGCCGCACCGGTTCGATGTTCGGCGCCGAGAGCTTCGGCGTGACCCCGGACCTGATGTGCATCGCCAAACAAGTCACCAACGGCGCGATTCCGATGGGCGCGGTGATTGCCAGCTCCGAGATCTACCAGACCTTCATGAACCAGCCGACGCCGGAATACGCCGTGGAATTCCCCCACGGCTACACCTATTCGGCGCACCCGGTGGCCTGTGCCGCCGGTCTTGCGGCACTCGATCTGCTGCAAAAGGAAAACCTGGTGCAGAGCGTCGCCGAAGTCGCGCCGCATTTCGAGAACGCGTTGCACGGCCTGAAAGGCTCGAAGAACGTCATCGACATCCGCAACTACGGCCTGGCCGGCGCGATCCAGATTGCCGGGCGTGACGGTGATGCCATCGTGCGTCCTTTCGAAGCGGGCATGGCCTTGTGGAAAGCCGGGTTCTACGTGCGCTTCGGCGGCGACACCCTGCAGTTCGGCCCAACCTTCAACAGCAAGCCGCAAGACCTCGATCGTCTGTTCGACGCGGTCGGCGAAGTGCTGAACAAGCTCGACTGATTTTTCCCTCTATATATGTACAAAAGTGCGGGCGCCTCTCACGGCGCCTGCGGACCAGAATTCAGGAGTGTTCGATGAGTGTTATCCCGCATTTGATCAATGGCGAACTGGTGACCGAAACCGGTCGCGCGGTAGATGTGTTCAACCCGTCCACCGGCCAGGCGATCCATAAACTGCCACTGGCCAGCCAGGCCACCATTCGGAAAGCCATCGATGCCGCCAAGGCTGCGTTTCCGGCCTGGCGCAACACGCCGCCGGCCAAACGCGCCCAAGTGATGTTCCGTTTCAAGCAACTGCTTGAGCAGAACGAGGCGCGCATCTCGCAACTGATCAGCGAAGAGCACGGCAAGACCCTGGAAGACGCCGCCGGTGAATTGAAGCGCGGTATCGAGAACGTCGAGTTCGCCTGCGCCGCCCCGGAAATCCTCAAGGGCGAGTACAGCCGCAACGTCGGCCCGAACATCGACGCCTGGTCGGACTTCCAGCCGTTGGGCATCGTTGCCGGTATCACCCCGTTCAACTTCCCGGCCATGGTGCCGCTGTGGATGTACCCGCTGGCGATCGTCTGCGGCAACTGCTTCATCCTCAAGCCATCCGAGCGCGATCCAAGCTCGACGCTGCTGATCGCTCAGTTGCTGCTGGAAGCCGGGTTGCCGAAAGGTGTGATGAGTGTGGTCCATGGTGACAAGACGGCGGTGGACGCGTTGATCGAAGCGCCGGAAGTCAAAGCGCTGAGCTTCGTCGGTTCGACACCGATTGCCGAATACATCTACGCCGAAGGCACCAAGCGCGGCAAACGCGTGCAGGCACTGGGCGGCGCGAAGAACCACGCGGTACTGATGCCGGATGCCGATCTGGACAATGCGGTGAGTGCACTGATGGGCGCGGCCTACGGTTCCTGCGGCGAACGCTGCATGGCCATCTCGGTGGCCGTGTGTGTTGGCGATCAGGTCGCGGACGCGCTGGTGGCGAAACTGGTTCCACAGATCAAAGCGCTGAAAATCGGTGCGGGTACCTCGTGCGGTCTGGACATGGGGCCGTTGGTTACCGGTCAGGCGCGTGACAAGGTCAGTGGTTATGTGGATGACGGTGTGGCGGCGGGCGCGACCCTGGTGGTCGATGGCCGCGGTCTGAGCATCGCCGGTCATGAAGACGGCTTCTTCCTCGGTGGCTGCCTGTTCGACAACGTCACTCCAGAGATGCGCATCTATAAAGAAGAGATCTTCGGGCCGGTGCTGTGCGTGGTGCGGGTGAACAGCCTGGAAGAGGCGATGCAACTGATCAATGATCACGAATACGGCAACGGCACCTGCATCTTCACCCGTGACGGCGAAGCGGCGCGGCTGTTCTGTGACGAGATCGAAGTCGGCATGGTCGGCGTCAACGTGCCGCTGCCGGTGCCGGTGGCTTATCACAGCTTTGGCGGCTGGAAGCGTTCGCTGTTTGGCGACCTGCATGCGTACGGTCCGGACGGCGTGCGCTTCTATACTCGTCGCAAGGCAATCACCCAGCGCTGGCCGCAGCGTGCAAGCCATGAAGCTTCGCAGTTCGCATTCCCTAGCTTATAAGTAGCTGGATGTGCAGAAGGCCGACCTTTCAGGTCGGCCTTCGCGTTTTCGGGGCTTTTTTACCGATATGACAGAAATATGAAAATAGGTGTTGACGGCAGATTCCAGAGGTCTATAATTCGCCCCACTTCCGGCGCAGTCGAAACGGAAAACTCCTTGAGATTCAAAGAGTTATGCAGCTTTCGACAGCGACTTGCTTCAGGTCATCGAAGCCTAGAAGGAGTTGAAAGAGCGGTGATGTCTGGCTCTTTTAACGGTTCGATCTTCTCGGTCGAAAGCGGAGAAAAAGAGGTGTTGACAGCAGCGATTAACGCTGTAGAATTCGCCTCCCGCTAACGAGAGATCGGAAGCGCAAGTGGTTGAAGTTGT
>NZ_JAFGYL010000028.1:0-55483 GCF_017491835.1 Pseudomonas sp. 67(2021) | reverse complement strand
GGTATCTTCTGCCGCTCGAACATCTGGCACGAACTCAGCGTCCATTTGAACTGTCGCACGAATTCCCTAGGTGTTTCTGCCCGACGCGGTAGAGCGTGGCACTGCCGACAAAGACCTCGACGTAGTATTGGTCGGGTTTTTCCGAGGGTCACAGCCAGCATTTACAAGGGGGTTGACGCCTTATCAATCGCCTCCTTTTTCGCACCGTTGCCCGAGAAATTGGCCCAAAATCTCTGGTGTTCTGTCGCCTCCCCTTTCGCAGTCAATATCGCTACGCCAAGGCTGTTTTCGATTTGCTGCCCGTTGCGGTAAGTTGATGGGAGTTTCTTTCGCAGCGGAATAATGGCACTATCGCGACCCTCTGCCCCCTGCCTTTCAGCTAGTAACAACTTGAGCCGAAAACCAATGACAAACCCCAATTTAAAGTATAGAAGTGATATAGACGGCCTTCGCGCGCTTGCTGTTATTTCTGTTGTTATTTTTCATGCATTCCCAACACTGATGCCAGGTGGATTCGTAGGTGTAGATATATTCTTTGTAATATCCGGATATTTAATCGGCACCATATTACTTAAAAGCATTGACCTAGGAACGTTTAGTTTTTCAGATTTCTATGCCAGAAGGATACGTCGAATCTTCCCAGCCTTGACTCTCGTACTGATATCTTGCTGGGTTATTGGAAGACTCGTTCTATTACCAGATGAGATGACCGAACTGTCCAAACACATCGTAGCGGGCGCGAGCTTTGTAGCAAATTTCGCACTCTGGTACGAGAGCGGATATTTCGATATCGCTGCAGAACTAAAACCATTACTACATCTATGGTCGCTAGCGATTGAAGAACAATTCTATCTATTATTTCCTATCATACTTTGGGCGGCCTGGAAGATAGGATTCAGCGCTATCAGGGTGATTCTGGCTATTGGATTAGTGTCGCTGATTTTGAATCTTTACTTCATCAGCATGGATCCAAATGCCACGTTCTATTTACTGCCGACCCGCGCCTGGGAATTGTTGGCAGGTACATTGCTGGCGTGGGCTTGTTTGCAGCCGTGGTGGGTTTCAAGCGTCGAAGCACCGGGCTCCAAACTAAATGACATTCTAAGCGCGAGCGGGCTCGCACTCATATTCTTCGCTCTTTTTAGCTTCAAGTCGAGCGATCTCTTCCCAGGGTGGCGTGCAATATTTCCGGTGCTTGGTTCAGTCCTCCTGATAGCCGCAGGACCTTCATCTATAATCAACAAGAAAATTTTTTCAACACGGGTAGCTGTAGCTATTGGCTTGATCAGCTTTCCGCTGTACCTCTGGCATTGGCCACTGCTTGCGTTCTCCCGTATAGTCGAAAGTGAAGTACCCAGCATTGAGATAAGATCGGCAGCGGTTGCAGCATCATTCTTACTTGCCTGGACTACTTATTCAGTAGTTGAAAAGCCCCTTCGCACCGGAATACTAAAACAGCCACGTCAAACCTCTGCATTTCTTGGATTAATGATCGTTATTGTGCTTGGTGGGTTTGTATCCTATAAACACCCAGCGGCTATCCCGTTAGAGACTAAAACCGAAGCAGCCCGGGCTACCGAGAAAAATACTGCAATTTCGCTGGCGAACTGCGCAACGAAATTTCCTGACTGGAACAAAATGACCGACAACCCATGCCTGATCCAAGATGGTTCAATTACTAGCTCGGTCATTGGCGACTCACATGCAGCACACCTATTCGCTGGTCTGAGCACCTACTCCAACGCCGAGCGTGGCTTGGCTGTTTTTCCGGCCAGCTGTGCTGCGCCATTTTACGATACGTCTACTGCGCAAAAGGATAAAGCCGCGGCGAAGGTTCGCGCGAATGCTTATCGCCTCATCAATGAAGCATATGATTACGTCGCAAAAGATAACAACGTGGCAAATGTACTTCTTGCTCATAATCCACGGTGTTCTTATGAAGACGCTTTAGACATTCAAAACCCTGGCGAACTGGATTTCAAAAAAGTCTTGGAGTCAGGCATGAGAAGATCCTTCAAAATGCTATCTGACGCAAAGAAAAATGTTGTGGTAGTTCTAGACGCACCAACTCTTCCATTTGATCCATCGGCCTGTATCGAAAGACCTTTTAGAATTACTGAAAAGAATAATTACTGTTCATTCCAGCGGACAGTATTCGATCAGGACACTGTAAATTCCGTCTACAATGAAATTATTCAACGCGTAGCAAAAGACTTTACTAACGTACAAATAATTGACTTATCATCGCAGATGTGCGACTCCGACAAATGCTATGTGGCCAAGGGTGGAAAAATCCTGTACAACGACAGGAACCATCTATCCAAGTATGGCTCGCAATTCGTTGCACCGTACATTATGAAATCTCTACTTCACGAAAAAAATGAGCGCACCACGCAACTTTAGCCGTTAAAGATAGCGAATTGACCCAGGGAAGGCCTAAAGTACCTACCGTTTTTTTTGATCTCATCACTGCCTGAGGTTTAAAAATTCTGGGTCGGTCAAAAACAGACCTTTCCTGTCTTCAACTCATGGTTTCATCCTCTGGTCTCGGTACTTCAGGGCGATCATTCCGCATTACAGACGCACCTCTCCCGCAACAAACGTTTTCGCACCATCCACAGGTTCGATAATGCTAACAAGGTTGTCTGTTGTGCGATGTTTTTCGACAAGGCGCGAAAGCGTCCTTTCGTGTACCCAAACTGGCGCTTGATCACGCGAAAGTGATGTTCCACCTTGGCTCGTACCTGCGCTTTGGCGTATTCGATCTCACGTCGCATGCGCCCGACCAAACTCCTTTTATCGTGTTTTTTATAACTGCTGGGACGCGCGGCAAATTGACCAGATCATCTTGCGTCCTTGATGCTCCAGCCGCTTTTCTACTCAGGTGTGACCCGCATCATTGCATCCTCGCCGTGCAGCAACTGATCGACCTGCGCCACCTCCGCAACATTCGCCGCCGTGCCCACCAAGCCGGATCCGGCATCGACGCCGATGTTCGCTTTCATACCAAAAAAGTACTGATTTGTTTTCTTCATCTGACGCGTTTCCGCGTCGCGCTTACGGTCTTGTTTCTTGGTCGAACTCGGCGCATGAATGACCGTCGCATCGACCACCGTACCTTGGCGCAGCATCAAGGCACAGTCCCCAGATAGCCGTTGAAGACCCGCAAGATCCCACCCGCCAGCTCACGTTTCTCCAACAAGCGCCGGAAATTGAGGATCGTGGTTTCATCAGGAAACCGATCCAGGTGCAGCCCTGCAAACTGGCGCAGGATAGTGGTCTCGTAGAAGGCTTCCTCCATCGCCGGATTGCTGTAGCTGAACCATTTCTGCATCAAGTGAACCCGTAACATACCCAGCAACGGATACGCCGGGCGATCGCCCTCGCCTTTCGGACAGTGCGGCTCGATCAGGGCAATCAAGCCCTTCCAGGGTACGACCTGATCCATTTCAATTAGGAACCGGTCACGACGGTCTACTTACGTTTGCCGGCAGATGCGGCATCGGCGAAAGACATCTGTTCCATCGGGACTCAACCGTTCGATTCGTGTGAGGCGGGTTCTCAGCAAATCTGGGAGTCTTATTCAGAGTTCCCTTAGCGCAGACCCCAATGCACGCTTTCGAAATTGGCTGAAGCATACATGGGCCTAGAGCATCCTGATGATGTCATTTTTTTGCCCTCAAAATGCCTAAACGAAAATCCACAAACGAAAAAGCCCCCGTAATCAGCAATGATTACGGGGGCTTCGTCTTGTTCAATAATGGCGGAGAGATAGGGATTCGAACCCTAGGTACCGGTGAAGGTACAACGGATTTCGAATCCGTCCCATTCGGCCACTCTGGCATCTCTCCAACGGCGCGCATCATAACAACACTTTCGTTGGTTGCGAACCCCCCAAACGAAATTTTTTCCGTGCTATCAGATGCTTGCGTCGATTAAAGCGGTACGCCCAGACGAGCGGCGACTTCTTCGTAGGCTTCGATGACGTCGCCGAGGCCCTGGCGGAAGCGGTCCTTGTCCATCTTCTTCTTGGTGTCCTTGTCCCACAGACGGCAGCCGTCCGGGCTGAACTCGTCGCCGAGGACGATGGAACCGTCGCTGAACACGCCGAACTCAAGCTTGAAGTCGACCAGCAGCAGGCCGGCGTCGTCGAACAGTTTGCTCAGGACTTCGTTGACCTTGAGCGACAGTTCCTTCATGCGCGCCAGTTGCTCGGCGGTACCCCAACCGAACGCCACGACGTGGGATTCGTTGATGAACGGGTCGCCCTTGGCGTCGTCCTTCAAGAACAGTTCGAAGGTGTACGGGTTGAGCTTCATGCCCTCCTCGACGCCCAGACGCTTGACCAGGCTGCCGGCGGCGTAGTTACGCACGACGCATTCCACCGGGATCATGTCGAGCTTCTTCACCAGGCATTCATTGTCGCCCAGCAGTTTGTCGAACTGGGTCGGCACGCCGGCCGCTTCGAGTTTCTGCATGATGAAGGCGTTGAACTTGTTGTTCACCATACCTTTGCGATCAAGCTGTTCGATGCGCTTGCCGTCGAACGCCGAAGTGTCGTTGCGAAACAGCAGGATCAAGCGGTCAGCGTCGTCGGTCTTGTAAACCGATTTGGCTTTGCCGCGGTAGAGTTCTTCACGTTTTTCCATGATGGGCTCCGCTTGCTAAGTAGGTGGGCTAGGCGATGTGGCGCCAGTCGAGCCCTGAATCTTGATCGGCCAGTTGCAGCCAGTCCGGGTCGCACCCGAGGGTGTCGACAAAACATTGCCGGGCCAGCTGCGGCAGGTTGTTCTTGCTGCTCAGATGGGCCAGGACCAGGTGTTGCAAACCCTGCCAGCCCAACTCGGCCACCAGGAATGCCGCCTGATGGTTGTTCAGATGTCCGCGTTCGCCGCCCACCCGCTGCTTGAGAAAGTACGGGTAGTGACCACGGGCCAGCATGTCGCGGCAATGGTTGGACTCGATCATCAATGCATCGAGGTCCCGATAGCCATCCAGCACCCGCTCGCAGAACGACCCCAGGTCGGTCAGCAGGCCGAAGCGCCGCTGTTCCTGATCGCTGAAGACGTACTGGGTCGGCTCCTGCGCGTCATGGGCCACGGCAATGACCCCGACGTTCAGTGCGCCGATCTGCAGCTGCTCGCCGCCGGCCAGAAAGCCTGCCGGTTCAAGCGGTTTGCGCATCCCGCGCAACGTGCCGCGACTGAGGTAGACCGGCAGATTGTAGCGCCGAGACAGCAAACCCACGCCATGCACGTGGTCTGCATGTTCGTGGGTCACAAGTATCGCGCTCAGTTGCGCCGGGTGCACACCCAGGCGCAACAGACGTCTTTCGGTTTCCCGCAGGGAAAAACCACAATCCACCAGCACGTACGTATCAGCACTGGCGATCAGCGTGCCGTTCCCTTGGCTACCGCTGCCGAGAACGGCAAAACGCATATCGGATCAGCCCAGGTTGTCCTGAATCACGCTCAACACTTTACGCGCGACATCGGCCGGCGCGACGGTGTTGATGTTCTTTTCGACGGTGACCTGGATGTTCTCGCCCACCTTGCTCAGGCGAACCTGATAACGCTCGGCGCGGGCTTCGACTTCTTCCTTGCTCGGCGCAGTGCCGAACAGGCTGCTGAAGAAGCCAGGCTTGTCGTCTTTCTTCTCGGCTTTTTCGGCCAGGTTGATGTAGTACAGGCCCAGGCTGCGGTTGATGTCTTCAACGCGCCATTCGCCCTGTTCCAGCGCACGGCCGACGCTCGACCAGGCGCGGTCCAGATCGGTACCGACGTTCAACACCGGGTTGCCGCTGCCGTCTTCGTTCAGGCTGACACGGCTCGGCGCGTCGAAATCACGCGAGGCCAGCATCGACACCGAACCGCCCTTCTCGGAGGTGCGGCTCATGCTCGCGAGCATGTCGTCGACCAGCGCAGCGTCCAGGCCAGTGTTGACCGAACGGTTGGTGAAGGCCACGTCGGCCGTGCTGCCGGCAGGACGCTCGGCGCTGACCACGTAGATTTCACTGGTGTTGCGCTGCACGCCCGGCTCGATGCGCACACGCACGCGGGTTTCGCTGTCGCTGGCGATACCGGCCGCACTCAGGCGCTTGGCCATCGACGCGGACAACTCGTCGGAGTGCTGCCAGGTGGTGGTGAATTCACCGGTCTGCGGACGCTGTTCATCCAGACGGAAACCGTTGTCCTGGAAGAACTGCAGCGCCACTGGCCAGACTTCGGCCGGCGGGTGCTGAGCCACGACCCAACGCGAATCACCGCTCTTCTGCAGCGAGTAATCAGTGGCATCGGCAACCGCCGAAAGCGGCTGAGGACGCGGCACAACGTACTCGCCCGTCGCGGTGTCATCGGCCACGTTGCGCGGGATCGGCAACAGCGGATCGAGACGTTTGGCAGTGCTCACATCCGGTGGCAATTGCATCGGTGCAGTCTGTTGCGCTTGCAGGTAATCGCTTCCACGGTCGCGGAAATAACCTTCCGGCCCCCAGACCCATCCGCAGCCACTGGTGCTGGAGATAATCAAGGCAAGTGCGGAAAGTCCGGCCATTCGCTTCATGCGTTGTACTTCCTCAATTAAACCAGGACGTTGCACTGGCGCAGGGCCGAGCGCAGCGTTTCATGACAAGGGGTGCTCAGCCAGGTCAGTGGCAGGCGGATGCCTTCGTGCATCAGGCCCATTTCGACCAAAGCCCACTTCACCGGAATCGGGTTGGCTTCGATGAACAGGTCCTTGTGCAGCGGCATCAGTTTTTCGTTGATTGCGCGTGCGGTATCGGCGTCGCCCTTGAGCGCGGCCTCGCACAGGTCAGCCATTTCGCGCGGGGCGACGTTGGCGGTGACCGAGATGTTGCCTTTGCCGCCCAGCAGGATCAGCTCGACAGCGGTCGGATCATCGCCGGACAGCACGATGAAATCCTTGCTCACGCCATCGATGATCGCTTTGGCGCGCTTGAGGTCGCCGGTGGCTTCCTTGATGCCGATGATGTTCGGCACGGTGGACAGGCGAATCACCGTCTCGGCCTGCATGTCGCAGGAGGTGCGGCCGGGAACGTTGTAGAGAATCTGCGGAATGTCCACCGCCTCAGCGATGTGCTTGAAGTGCTGGTACAGGCCTTCCTGGGTCGGCTTGTTGTAATAAGGAACCACCAGCAGGCAGGCATCGGCGCCGGCGGCCTTGGCGTTGCGGGTCAGCTCGACGGCTTCGCGGGTCGAGTTGGCGCCGGTGCCGGCGATGACCGGAATGCGCCCGGCAACCTGTTTGACCACGGCTTTGATGACGGCGATGTGCTCTTCTACATCAAGGGTGGCCGACTCGCCGGTAGTACCGACGGCGACGATGGCATGGGTGCCGTTCTTGAGGTGGAAGTCCACGAGTTTGCTGAGGCTGTCCCAGTCAAGACGCCCTTGTGCATCCATGGGAGTGACCAGTGCCACCATACTGCCCGCAATCATGAAACCGCTCCTGCCGGAAAAAGAGAGCGGTAATGGTACTGGCGCCAAGATGCTTGCACAAGCGAAGTACTGCGCCGCCGCCATTCCCCTTGGCGCCGCTTTTCGCTACCCTTCAGACTTTGATCGGTACAGATCAGCTTGTACGCCGGGTTTCAGCCTCCCCTTTCGGCCTCCCAGGCCCCGTTCCTGCGTCGCATCGACGCGCTCCCGCACAGTGGAGCGAGCCGCGAACGCTGGCCGGGGCTCTTTATACGGACCGCCAGAACAGGCACTCCCGGCCGCCAACGCCCGTCAACCTACCGACCGCTCATCGCTTTAGGAATGCTGCATGTCCACCCCCACAGTTCGCGAACAATTCCTTGTCATCAGTGCCCTCGGCGCCAACCCCATGGAGCTGACCAACGTCCTGTGCCGCGCCAGCCATGAAAACCGCTGCGCCGTCGTCACCTCTCGCCTGACCCGCCACGGCGAGTGCAGCGCCCTGGTGCTGGAAATTTCCGGCAGCTGGGACGCCCTCGCGCGCCTCGAAGGCAGCCTGCCAGTGCTGGCCAAGCGTCACGCTTTCACCGTCAACGTGGTGCGCAGCGCCGCTCTGGAAAATCGCCCGCAGGCGCTGCCTTACGTGGCTTACGTCAGCTCGGCGTATCGCCCGGACATCATCAATGAGCTGTGCCAGTTCTTCATGGACCACAACGTCGAACTGGAAAACCTCACCTGCGACACTTACCAGGCTCCCCAGACCGGCGGCACCATGCTCAACGCTACGTTCACCGTGACCCTGCCGGCCAACACCCAGATCAGCTGGCTGCGCGATCAGTTCCTCGATTTCGCCGACGCGATGAACCTGGATGCCCTGATCGAGCCTTGGCGCCCACAAAACCCAATGTAAGGAAGCTTTCATGGCCGTAGTCATCGACCAACCGGTTGCGGATTTCACCGCACCTGCGACCAGCGGGCAGACCGTCAGCCTGTCCGAACTCAAGGGCAAGCAAGTGGTGATCTACTTCTACCCGAAGGACAGCACCCCGGGCTGCACCACTCAGGGCCAAGGCTTTCGCGATCAATATGCGGCGTTCAAGGCTGCCAACACCGAAGTCTTCGGCATTTCCCGCGACAGTTTGAAGTCGCACGAAAACTTCAAAGGCAAACAGGAATTCCCCTTCGAACTGATCAGTGACAAGGACGAGGCGGTTTGCCAGTTGTTCGACGTGATCAAGCTGAAAAAGCTGTATGGCAAGGAATACCTGGGCGTTGATCGCAGCACTTTCCTGATTGATAAGGACGGTGTGCTGCGTCAGGAATGGCGTGGCGTGAAAGTGCCGGGGCATGTTGATGCCGTGCTGGCGGCGGCTGAGGCTCTGAATAAAGCCTGATGTTTTTGCTGCGCCTGTAAAGACGCCTTCGCGAGCAGGCTCGCTCCCACAATTGAAATCTAATCACCGTGGGAGCGAGCCTGCTCGCGAATAGCCTCTCTGTAAATCCGGATCAACCGCTAAAGCAACGGCGCCACCACCGGCTCCTTGCGCGGCCACGCATCGAGCACAGCCTTGAACAGCGTCGCCAGCGGGATCGCAAAGAACACCCCCCAGAATCCCCACAACCCGCCAAACAACAGCACCGCGCAGATGATTGCCACCGGATGCAGATTCACTGCTTCCGAAAACAGCAACGGCACCAGCACGTTGCCGTCCAGCGTCTGAATGATCCCGTAGACCGCCATCAGGTAGATGAACTGGTCGCTCCAGCCCCACTGGAATAGCGCAATCAGCAGCACCGGTACGGTCACCACCACCGCACCGACATACGGCACCACCACCGACAAACCGACCAGCAACGCCAGCAGCGCCGCGTAATTCAGGCCCAGCGCGATGAAGGCGATGTAGGTCACGCCGCCGCAAATCACGATCTCGATGCCTTTGCCACGTATGTAATTGGCGATCTGCCGGTTCATTTCCTGGGCGACGCGGGTGATCAGCGCGCGTTCGCGAGGCAGATAGCCACGCACCCACTCGCCGATCATCGCCCGATCCTTGAGGAAGAAGAACACCAGAATCGGCACCAGAACCAGGTAGATCATGATGTTCACCAGCAGCGGCAAACTCGACAACGAGAAAGTCAGTGCCCACTGACCGAACTTGCCAATCTCGCCCCGCGCCGCTTCGATCGCCTGCAGGACTTGCTCGTCAGACACCAGATGCGGATAGCGCTCGGGCAATAGAAGCAGCAGCGATTGCCACTTGGCGAGCATGCCCGGCAACTCGTTGAACAGGGTGATCAACTGATGCCACAGCAATGGCAGCACCACGACGATAAACAGCATCAGCGCGCCCATGAACAGCGCAAACACCAGCCCCACGGCCACCCCGCCGGGCACACGCAGCCGCTCGAGCGTCACCACCAGGCCCTGCATCAGATACGCCAGCACCATCCCGGCCAAAACCGGCGCAAGCATGCCGCCGAGGGTGAGCACGGCGGTGAAGGCGAGAAACAGCAGCACTGCCAGCACCACCGCTTCCTCATCGGAGAAGTAGCGCTGAATCCAGTCGCGTAACACTTTGAACATCAATAATCCCTTCGATTTTAGGCGCGGCGCTTCAGGCTTTTTTCAACCAGTAACGGTAGACGCCAGCCTCGTCTTCTTCGCGCAACAGCGCATGACCGGCGAGTTTGGCAAAGGTACGGAAGTCGCGTTGCGAGCCGGCATCGGTAGCGATCACCTTGAGCACAGCGCCACTTTGCAGTTTGTTGAGTTCCATTTTTGCCTTGAGCAACGGCAACGGACAGTTCAGGCCACTGGCGTCCAGTTCCACGTCATGGGCTACAGCGTCAGTCATTGCGTCACTCCGGTTCGGGTTGTCGAGCTGCCTAGAATATCTGGTCGCGGCTTCGGTGTCCGGCTACAGTAAGGTCTTTGTCCTCCAAGGCTTTGTGCATGACTTTTCTGCGCCCTACCCTGCTGACGCTCGCTTGCCTGCTCGCCTCACCAGGCTTTGCCGACGATCTGCCGTCACTCGGCGACGCCAGCTCTGCCATTGTCTCGCCGCAACAGGAATACCAGCTCGGCCGCGCCTGGCTGGCCATGCTGCGCAGTCAGGTTTCCCAGCTCAACGATCCGCAGCTCAAGGATTACGTCGAATCCAGCGTGTACAAGCTGGTCGAGACCAGCCAGGTCTCCGACAGGCGCCTGGAATTCATCCTGATCAACAGCCCACAACTCAACGCCTTCGCAGCGCCGGGCGGCGTGGTCGGGGTCAACGGCGGCCTGTTCCTCAACGCCCAGACCGAAGGTGAATACGCCTCGGTGCTCGCTCACGAACTGGCGCACTTGTCGCAACGTCACTTCGCTCGAGGCGTCGAAGCCTCACAAAGAATGCAGGTGCCGATGATGGCCGCGTTGCTGGCGGGTATCGTCATCGCGGCGGCAGGCGGCGGTGATGCTGGCATCGCCACCATCGCTGGCACCCAGGCTGCGGCGTTGCAGGAACAACGGCGCTTCTCGCGGCAGAATGAACAGGAAGCGGACCGCATCGGCATCCTCAACCTGGAAAAGGCCGGTTACGATCCGCGCTCGATGCCGACCATGTTCGAGCGCCTGATGCGCCAGTACCGCTTCGACGCCAAGCCGCCGGAATTCCTCCTGACTCACCCGGTCACCGAATCGCGTATCGCCGACACCCGCAACCGCGCCGAGCAGGCGAAACCGGGCGGCATCGAAGACAGCATGCGCTACCAGTTGATTCGCGCGCGGGTGCAGTTGATCTACGAAGAAACCCCGGGGCTGGGCGCCAAGCGTTTCCACGCCCTGCTCGATGAAAACCCGAAAAATGATGTCGCGCGATACGGCCTCGCCATCGCGCAAATCAAGGGTGGCCAGTTGAACGAAGCCCGCGAAAATCTCAAGCAATTGTTGGCCAAGTCGCCGAACGAGATCATCTACAACCTCGCGCAGGTCGATCTGGACATCACCAACAATCGCCTGCCCGATGCGCAGTCACGGGTCGACCGCATGCTTACGCAGTTCCCGGGCAACTACCCGCTGAATCAGGTGCGCGTCGATCTGCTGTTGAAACAGAATCGCGCTGCCGATGCCGAGAAGGCACTCGACAGCCTGCTCAAGTCACGCCCGGATGATCCGGACGTTTGGTATCAGGTTGCTGAAACCCGCGGCTTGTCGGGCAACATCATCGGCCTGCATCAGGCGCGCGCCGAGTATTTTGCACTGGTCGGCGATTACCGCCAGGCCATTCAGCAGCTGGACTTCGCCAAGCGCAAGGCCGGCAACAACTTCCCGCTGTCCTCGCGCATCGATGCCCGCCAGCGCGAGCTGATGGAGCAGGAGCGCATGGTCAAGGACATGATGGGCTGAGTCTTTCCCGACAAAGACAAAAGCTGCTGACACAAAAAAACCGCCTCTTTCGAGGCGGTTTCTTTTTACCTGCCTGCTGGCTTATTCAGCCAGTTTGAAGGTGATGAAGCTGGCACGGCCCTGACGCAGCACGCGCATCGACACCGAACGGTTCTTCGGCAACGCCTTGGCGATGTCGGTGAACTCCTTGGCCGAGCCGATGGCTTGATTGTTCAGGTGGGTGATCACGTCACCCGGTTGCAGACCGATCAGGGCCGCAGGACCGTCCTGCACTTCCTTGATCACCACACCACCTTTGAGGTCGTAGGTTTTCTTCTGCTCGGCGGTCAATTCACCGACCGCAACACCGAGGCGGTTGCTGCTGCTTTCAGCGCCGGATTTCGGCAGACCTGCCAGCTCTTTGTCCTCGTCCGGGATTGCGCCGACGGTCAGCTCGACGTTCTTGCGCTTGCCTTCACGAATCACTTCCAGATTGGCTTTGGCGCCAGCCTTCAGCGCGCCGACCAGATGCGGCAGATCGGCGGACATGACGATCGGCTGACCGTTCATGCTCAGGATCACGTCGCCAACCTGCAGGCCGCCCTTGGCCGCAGGGCCGTCATCCTGGATCTGCGCTACCAGCGCGCCAGCTGGCTTGTCCAGACCGAACGACTCGGCCAGATCCTTGTTCACTTCCTGAATGACCACGCCCAGCCAGCCGCGGCTGACTTTGCCACCGCTTTTGAGCTGATTGGAAACATCCATCGCCACGTCGATCGGAATGGCGAAAGACACGCCCATGAAGCCACCGGAGCGGGTGTAGATCTGCGAGTTGATGCCGACCACTTCACCGTTCAGGTTGAACAGCGGGCCACCGGAGTTGCCCGGGTTGATCGGCACGTCGGTCTGAATGAACGGCACATAGTTTTCGTTTGGCAGGCTACGACCGACGGCGCTGACGATGCCTTGGGTCACGGTGTGGTCAAAGCCAAATGGCGAACCGATCGCGACGACCCACTGGCCGGCCTTCAGGTCCTGGGATTTGCCGAGCTTGAGCACCGGCAGATCCTTGCCTTCGATTTTCAGCAACGCCACGTCAGAGCGTGGATCGGTGCCGACCAGCTTGGCTTTCATCTCACTGCGGTCAGCCAGACGGACGAGGATTTCGTCAGCATCGGCGATCACGTGGTTGTTGGTGAGGATGTAGCCATCCGGCGAAATGATGAAACCCGAACCCAGCGATTGCGCTTCACGCTGGCGGCCATCGCCACGTGGCGAGCGCTGCTGAGGCGGCATGCCGCGCTCGAAGAATTCGCGCAGCATCGGTGGCAGGCCTTCCAGATCCGGCATCTGCTGGTTGACCCGACGGTCCGGCAGTTTCTGCGTGGTACTGATGTTCACCACCGCTGGCGACGCTTGTTCGACCAATTGGGTGAAATCAGGCAGATCGGCCGCTTGCGCAGCAGGCACCGCCTGACCGAGCAACAGCACGGTGGCGAGGATGGAAAGGTAAGACTTCAAACTTGGTATCGACATACAGCTCCCGTTACGACGAGCAGGGTTAAGCGATATGGAGCAAAGGAACACCGGAAACCACAGACCGGCATTTTTGTTCCGGGAACAACAAACAAGGCCAGAGCCGTGAGGCTCTGACCTATAAAAAATTTTCAGGGGTTTTGCAAATGAAAATGCTCAGCAAACATTTCGACGTCTCGACGACGAAGTGGAAATGACTGAAATCAGCTCACTGCTTGCTGGTCGCAGCGCCATCGTTGTTACGCATCGATAGAGCGATTCGTTCGGCGGTGCCAATCGGGATTTCGCCGACCACCGTGACCATCATTTCACCCTGCGGCGTGGTCAGGCGACGGGATACCGCGACGGTCGGGCCCAACTGAGTGCGGGTGTCAGTGACGGTTGCGCCATTCAACGGTTCAAGGAACACCGAAAAACGCGCCAGACCATCGTCATACATCAGACTGCTGACCTGGGTCTTGGTCTGCGCATCCTTGTGCGAACTGCTGCTGGTCAGCTCAAAGCCTGGCGGGAGCCAGTCCGAACGCCAGTTTTGCACGGTTTTAGCTGCAGAAGCCTTGTCGCTTGCGATGTTGATCGGCTTGCAATCCGGTTCCGCCAACAAGTCCTTGTCCGACGGGATTTCATCCGTGTCGAGGCTGGTGAACTGGAAACGCTCGAGCAACTGCCCCTTGTCGTTCAAAAGCAACGACTTGAGCGGCAGCCCGGTTTTCTTGTCCAGATGCAACTCGAAACTATAACGGTGCTGATCACGAGGCGTCAGCGACACGATCACTGCATCACGGCCGGCCACGCGCGACTTGCCAATGACGGCAAGGTCATACCAATTCTTCAGCTTTTTGGGATCCAGCGCACGGGCGGCAGCATTGGGTGAATCACCCAATCCCGCAATCAGGGTGCCGCTGACGCATTGAGTACGTCCATCAATGCGCACGACTTCCTGAGCCGAGCCGTCGAGCTGTAATAACCTCTCGCGGACCTGGCCATTCTGGACGCGATGCCAGATATTGTGCGTGGAAAAACTGCCGTTGCGCTCGTAAACGAAAGTGCCGTGGAAGCTCTGCTGCTGCTCGGCCTGGCCCAGACGGGTCAACCAGTCCTGGGCCTCGTCAGCGTGGGCTGGTACTATGAACCAGCCACTGAGCAGAAGCGAAAGTAGAGGGATGGCGCGCATGATCCTCCTTAACGGTTTTCCAGGCTTGCGGCACGTGCGTATGGCAGCGCGCTTTCAGTTCCCTTGAGTGCAGCCTGCTGAGCATGCTGACGCAGGTAGCCTGGCAGACGCTGATCATGCCAGCCTGGCTGACCTTGCAGAACGCCGTTAGCCATAGGACCAGTCGCTTCCGAGCTTTCGCTGTAACCAGCCAGAACTGCCGGACCTTTGACCTGTGGAGTGGCCAGAGTAGGCTGGTTCGACTGCTGGGCCAGTTCAACACCGGCGATTTCGTCCTGGTTGTACAGGCGAACACCGGCCAGAACGGCCACGGTTACCGAAGCGGCAACAGCGAGGCGACCCAGGTTACGCCATGGGCTGCGGGATACTTTGGCCGGAGCCGTTTCGTCTTCCAGCGCAGCGGACACTGCCGCAGCGATATCCAGACGCGGAAGCAGCAGATCCTTGTGCATGGCTGCCCGAGCGATCTGGTAACGAGCCCAGGTCTCACGGGTATCAACATCATCCAGTGCGCTGAGCACTCGACGCAATTCCAGTTCGTCCGCTTCGTTATCCATCACTGCGGACAGCGATTCCTGCAGGGCTTCACGACTCATGGCGTTCCTCTCTTGGCTGTCGCCGCTGTCTCAGTTTTCCTGCAACAACGGTTGCAGGGCTTTGTCGATGGCCTCCCGAGCGCGGAAAATCCGGGAGCGCACGGTACCCACCGGACACTGCATGACGCTCGCAATGTCCTCGTAACTCAGACCATCGAATTCACGTAAAGTTAAAGCCGTACGCAAATCCTCTGGCAGTTGCTGGATGGTCCGATGGACAGTGCCTTCGATCTCATCCCGCAGCAATGCACGTTCCGGTGATTCGAGATCCTTGAGGCCGTGATCGCCATCGTAGAACTCTGCATCCTCTGAACTTACATCGCTATCCGGCGGCCGACGGCCGCGGGAAACCAGGTAGTTCTTTGCCGTGTTAATGGCAATACGGTACAGCCACGTATAAAACGCACTGTCACCGCGGAAATTTCCAAGTGCCCGATACGCCTTGATAAAGGCTTCCTGAGCAACGTCCTGGGCTTCATGGGTGTCGTGCACAAAACGCACGATCAACCCGAGAATTTTGTGCTGATATTTCAGCACCAGCAGATCGAAAGCTCGCTTGTCGCCACGCTGAACGCGTTCGACCAGCTGCTGATCCTCTTCCTGGGTTAGCATGAACACTCCTCGATAAGCCCGGAGGAGACTTGCATTACTAAACGACCAGACTTGCAAACATAGACTCGGGCTTTTCGCAAAAGTTCTCCCCCTCCAAGCAAGTTTCCTGCGGGCTCTGATTTGGCACGCACGAAAAACGCAGCGCGGGATAAACCGGCTGCGCGAATAATCTTGTTATCGGTTTCGCCGGCAGGAATCCAAACGCAGATTCCGCACTGAAGCCGACACTGTCCCTGGTTTCTGGCACCGTCTATTGATCTTGGGCCTTTGGCAAAAGTTCCAATTATTTATAGCCGTACCCACCTGACATTGCGCAACCCTGCTCGGAAAAGACTGTTTCAGCGCCGATACAGGTGTCATTTTTCAAAACCGATGAAAAAAACTTCCGACGAAGCACAGCGCTTTTTACTGCGCAGTAGTCTCACAATGCCATCTGGGCCCGGCTATTGTGCCGCCCAACCCCTCTATATACTAGTGGGCTGTGTGGCTGTCTTGACTCGCCGATCCAGCTGTCTTGCGCCAACCCCGACCCGGGTCGCTTTGAGCGGAATCCTGAAATGAGCCAACAGTTCCAACACGATGTTCTGGTGATTGGCAGCGGTGCTGCCGGTTTGACTCTCGCTTTGACCTTGCCCGGTCATCTGCGCATTGCCGTATTGAGCAAAGGCGATCTCGCCAACGGTTCGACATTCTGGGCCCAGGGCGGCGTTGCCGCCGTGCTCGACGATACCGACACTGTCGAATCCCATGTCGACGACACCCTCAATGCGGGCGGCGGCTTGTGCCATGAAGACGCCGTACGCTTCACCGTCGAGCACAGCCGCGAAGCCATCCAATGGCTGATTGACCAGGGCGTGCCCTTCACCCGCGACGAACAGTCCGGCACTGAAGACGGTGGTTTCGAATTTCACCTGACCCGCGAAGGTGGCCACAGCCATCGACGGATCATCCATGCTGCCGACGCCACCGGCGCTGCGATCTTCAAGACCTTGCTGGCCCAGGCCAAAGAGCGCGAGAACATCGAACTGCTGGAACAGCGGGTGGCCGTTGATCTGATCACCGAGCGCCGCTTGGGCATGGAAGGCGATCGCTGCCTCGGCTCCTACGTACTGAACCGCGCCACCGGCGAAGTCGACACCTACGGCGCACGTTTCGTGATTCTGGCCTCGGGCGGCGCGGCCAAGGTCTACCTTTATACCAGCAACCCCGACGGCGCCTGCGGTGACGGCATCGCCATGGCCTGGCGTTCCGGTTGCCGGGTGGCGAACCTGGAATTCAACCAGTTCCATCCGACCTGTCTGTATCACCCGCAAGCCAAGAGTTTCCTGATCACTGAAGCGTTGCGTGGCGAAGGCGCGCATTTGAAGCTGCCCAACGGCGAGCGCTTCATGTATCGCTTCGATAAACGCGCCGAGCTGGCGCCTCGTGACATTGTCGCGCGGGCCATCGACCATGAAATGAAGCGTCTGGGTGTCGACTGCGTATATCTCGACATCAGCCACAAGCCTGAATCGTTCGTCAAAAGCCACTTCCCGACTGTTTATGAACGCTGCCTGGGCTTCGGCATCGACATCACCAAACAACCGATCCCGGTGGTCCCCGCCGCGCACTACACCTGTGGCGGAGTAATGGTCGATCAGCACGGTCGCACCGACGTGCCCGGCCTCTACGCCATCGGCGAAACCAGCTTCACCGGCCTGCACGGCGCCAATCGCATGGCCAGCAACTCACTTCTGGAATGCTTCGTTTATGCCCGTTCGGCAGCGGCGGACATTCTTGCGCAACTCGATGACGTCGCGGCACCAAGCGCCCTGCCCGTCTGGGACGCCAGTCAGGTGACCGACTCGGATGAAGACGTGATCATCGCGCACAACTGGGACGAATTGCGCCGATTCATGTGGGACTACGTCGGCATCGTGCGCACCAACAAACGCCTGCAACGGGCGCAGCACCGGGTGCGTCTGCTGCTGGATGAGATCGATGAGTTTTACAGCAACTATAAAGTCAGCCGCGACCTGATCGAGCTGCGCAACCTGGCACAGGTTGCCGAATTGATGATCAGCTCAGCCATGGAACGCAAGGAAAGTCGCGGGCTGCATTACACCCTCGACTATCCGGATATGCTGCCCGAAGCGCTCGACACTATTCTGGTGCCGCCCACCTACGCCGGCTGAACTTGAGCCGCACTCGCAGGCGTCGGTGCAGATCCGCCGCTTGCGAGTCACGTGGCACGCAGATTGACCTGACCCGCCACTCTCCGCGCAAACGAAAGCGCAGCACCACGATCAATGGCAGCGCCAGACTGTCCGGGCGCAGTTGCACCGCTTGCCAGCCATCAGCCTGATTCCACACCTGCCAGCCATCGCCATCGCGGCGCAAGCCGCAGAATGCTTTCGGGTGGTTCAGCAGAATCTGCCGTGGCAGCACCCGAAAACCGTGCAGCGCACAGGCGCAAGCGGCGAGCAGGCTGGCCCAGAGTGGAATCGACAGCAGACACAGCGAACCCATGGCGAACGCCTGGGCCAGCAGATACGCCGCCAGCAACTGCCGTGAGGCATGCCAGCGGCATTCGAACGTATTACTTGGGCTGGACACGATCCAGAATCATCCGGACCATGCGTTGCAGCTCGGGATCTTCCGACTCGCTGCGCTCCATGAACCAGCCGAACATGTCCTGATCCTCACAGGTCAGCAAACGCACGTACAGATCGCGATCCACTTGATTGAGGTGCGGATAGACCTCCTGCACGAACGGCACCAGCAGCACGTCAAGCTCAAGCATGCCGCGACGGCTGTGCCAAAAGAGGCGATTCAGTTCAACTTGTTCGACCATGGAGCCCTCCTCGAATTTGCCGGGCAGTATACAGCCCCGGCGCGGGCCGCACAGTCGGCTTTGGTCGGGCACCCCTGATCCTTTATCAACTACCCATTTCAACCCTGCCCCCTTATGATGTGCCCCAGTCTATTTACCCTGCGATGACCCATGGCCGATTCTGCTTTTTTCTGCACCCTGTCTCATGAAGGCGTACTCGCGGTTCGCGGTGCGGACGCCGGAAAATTCCTGCAAGGCCAGTTGACCTGCAATATCAATTACCTGAGCGACACCCGCGCCAGCCTCGGCGCCCGCTGCACGCAGAAAGGCCGGATGCAGTCGAGCTTCCGCATCCTGCTTGAGGGCGACGGCGTGGTGATGGCGATGGCCAGCGAGCTGCTCGAGCCGCAACTGGCCGACCTGAAAAAGTACGCAGTGTTCTCCAAATCGAAACTGACCGATGAAAGCGCCGCCTGGGTGCGCTTCGGTCTGGCGCATGGCGATGCAGCCCTGACCAGCCTCGGTCTGGCACTGCCCGCCGAAACCGACAGCGTTGTGCGCCATGAAGGCCTGATCGCAATTCGCGTCTCGCCCGAGCGCGCCGAACTCTGGGTGCCTGCCGCTCAGGCGCCAAACATTCAAAGCCAACTGTCCGCCACGCTGGCTGAGGGCGAACTGAATCAATGGCTGCTGGGCCAGATCCGCGCCGGTATCGGCCAGGTCATGCCTTCCACTCGCGAACTGTTCATCCCGCAGATGCTCAATCTGCAGGCGGTCGGCGGGGTGAGCTTCAAGAAAGGTTGCTACACCGGCCAGGAAATCGTTGCGCGCATGCAGTACCTGGGCAAGCTCAAGCGGCGCCTGTACCGCCTGCGCCTCGACGCAGCCGAGTTGCCGGAGCCCGGCACTCAACTGTTCGCCCCCAGCCACAACAGCTCGATCGGCGAAGTGGTGCTGGCGGCCAATGCCGAGGGAAACATTGAACTCCTGGCCGTGTTGCAGGCCGAAGCTGCCGAAGCCGGTGATTTGCGTCTGGGCGCCCTCGAAGGCCCCGCGTTGCACGTGCTCGACCTGCCTTACGAACTGGATCGCGACCGCGAAATCCAGCGTTGATCGCAGCATTGTTGCAACACCCTAGAGAGTCCAAATGAGCGAACTGGCGGAAAAGGTCCAACAGGATTTGGTTGCGGCCATCGATAACGATGACCTGGTTCTGCCAACGTTGCCGGAAGTGGCCCTGCAGATTCGCAAGGCCGCCGAGGATCCGGAAATCAGCGTCGGCGACCTGAGCAAAGTCATCGGCCGCGACACCGCGCTGTCGGCGCGCCTGATCAAAGTGGTCAACAGTCCGCTGCTGCGCGCCGCGCAGGAAGTCACCGACCTGCACACCGCCATCACCCGTTTGGGCATCAACTACAGCAGCAACCTGGCGATCGGTCTGGTGATGGAGCAGATCTTCAACGCCCGCTCCGAAGTGGTCGAACAGAAAATGCGCGAAGTCTGGCGCAGCAGTCTGGAAATCGCTGGCGTCAGCTATGCGCTGTGTCGTCGTCACACTCAGCTCAAACCCGATCAGGCGGCACTCGGCGGGCTGGTGCATCAGATTGGTGTGTTGCCGATCCTGACTTACGCCGAAGACCACAATGAACTGCTCTCAGATGCGGTCAGCCTGACCCATGTGATCGAGCAGATTCACCCATTGCTCGGCGAGAAATTGCTGCGGGTCTGGGAGTTTCCCGAGCGCCTGGTGCATTTGCCGTTGCTGTATCAAGACTTCAGCCGCGACTCGGCGCGCATCGATTACGTCGATGTCGTGCAAGTAGCCAATTTGTATTGCCGCAAGGACACCGATCATCCGTTTGCGCGGATTGACCCGTTTAGCGTGCCGGCGTTCAGGAAGCTGGGGATTGACCCGGAGAACAAGCAGTTCTGCGCGGATCTGGAAGAATCGCGGTCGATGTTCTACTGACTTGTAGTGAGGGGATTTATCCCCGTTGGGTTGCGAAGCGACCCTGAACTCTGCAACCCGGTTTTTTCCAGACAGATTGTGATCGCTGAACTGCGACTGCTGCGCAGCCGAGCGGGGATAAATCCCCTCGCCACAAAAAACCCTCGCCACAAAAGTACTACCCGGCAATAAAGCTGACCCGCACCTTCAACCCTGCCTGATCGCCATCATGCAAGGTGATCTGCGCCAGATGCGCGCGACAGATCTCGCCGACAATCGCCAAGCCCAGACCTGAACCGGCAACCTGCTGATTGCGCCGATAAAACCGTTCGAACACCCGATCACGCTCGTGCAGCGGGATGCCCGGCCCGTCGTCCTCGACCTCAAGCACCGCCGGGGCCGTGACCCGCAGAATCACATTGCCGCCCGATGGCGTATGCGCCAGCGCGTTGTCGACGAGATTGCTCAGCAGCTCATTGAGCAGCGTCGGCTCACCGCGCAGCCACACCGGTTCATCCGCTTCAAGCGCCAGCGCCACGCCGCGCTTGTGCGCCAAAGGCGCCATGGCCATGCCCAGCTCTCGGGCCAATTGACTCAGATCGAGCAACTGCGCGCCGCCCTCGGCAATCGCCCGCGCGCCGTTTTCGACCCGGGCCAGCGATAGAAGCTGATTGGCCAGATGGGTCAAGCGATCGGTGCTTTGCGCGGACGATTCAAGGGTGGTGCGCCAGGTCTCCGGCTCGTTCGAGCGCAGGCCCAGTTCCAGGCGTGCCTTGAGTGCGGCCAGCGGCGTACGCAACTCGTGAGCGGCATCGGCGATGAACTGCGCCTGCCGCTCGAACTGGCCGCGCAGACGCTCGGTGAAATGATTGAGCGCGCGGACCAAGGGTCCCAATTCATGCTGCACTTCCACCAGCGGCAGCGGCCGCAAGTCGTCGGGCTGGCGTTCCTCAACAGCGGTTCTTAACCGCTCCAGCGGGCGCAACGCCGCACTCACCGCGAACCACACCAGCAGCAATGCACCCACGGCCAACATGCCCAGGCGCAACAGGGTGTCAGCCGCCAGACTGCGCGCCATGCTGACCCGCGCTTCGTCGGTTTCAGCCACGCGGATTTCCGCCATGCCGTTCATGTTCGGCTCGCTTACGGCCTTGAGCAGACTGACCACACGCACGTTCTGGCCGTTGTACTTCGCGTTGTAAAAGCGCGCGAGCGCCGGATAGCTGTCGGTACGCGGCGTGCCGGGCGGTGGCCCGGGAAGATTTTCGTAGCCGGAAATCAGCTTCTGGTGAATGTCGTTGACCTGGTAGTAAATGCGCCCGGCGCTGTCGTAGGCGAAGGTATCCAGCGCCACGTAAGGCACGTCGGCGCTGAGGCTGCCATCGCGCTGCGACAACCCGGCAGCGATGGTCCGTGCCGAGGCCAGCAGCGTGCGGTCATACGCGGTGTCGGCGGCTTCGCGACCGTTCCAGTAAGCGCTCAAACCACTGGCGAGCATCAGCACCACCAGCAACCATCCAAGGTTCCACAGCAACCGCCAGCGCAGGCTGCTGGGCTTATGCATCGCGGCTTTCCAGCAGATAGCCGAGGCCACGGAAGGTGACAATGGCCACGGGCTGGCCATCGAGCTTCTTGCGCAAGCGGTGCACGTAGATTTCGATGGCGTCGGGGCTGGCTTCTTCGTCGAGGCCGAACACCTGCGCGGCCAGTTGTTCCTTGCTCATCACTCGCCCCGGCCGCGCGATCAACGCTTCCAGGACGGCCTGCTCGCGGGAGGTGAGGGTCAGCAGTTCGTCGCCGAGGGTGAAGCGCCGCGTATCGAGGTCGTAAGCCAGCACGCCACAGCGCTGCTGACGCTCGCCGCCCAGCACACTGCGGCGCAGCAAGGCTTTGACCCGCGCTTCCAGTTCCGTCAGTTCGAACGGCTTGGCCAGGTAGTCGTCAGCACCGAGATTGAGGCCATGCACGCGATCCTTGACGTCACTGCGCGCGGTCAGCATTAACACCGGCAGGTTCTTGCCGCGAGCACGCAGCCGCGCCAGCACCTCGAAACCGTCCATGCGCGGCAGGCCGACATCAAGGATCGCCACGGCGTATTCCTCACTGCCCAGCGCCAGGTCGGCGGCCACGCCATCGTGCAACACATCCACCGTCAGACCGGTGCTCTTGAGCGCCTGAGCCACGCTTTCGGCCAGTTGCAGATGGTCTTCGACGAGCAGGACACGCATGGATTTTTACCTCGTTCAGGGTTGGCCGACGCCACGCTTTGCCGCGGAGTTTACAGCCGCAACCGCCGCTGTGAAGCCCGAAAACCGTGAAAGACAACTGAAAGGTTGTTGAAAGGTTAGCCGGTTAGAGTCGGCCCACGGACAGTTTCGACTGTCGCCGCTGCCGCCACACAGCGCAACGAAAAACGCCATGAAGCGTTTTCGACTCATAAGAACAATAACGGAGTACCCCAGCATGCCCTCCATGCGCACCAAGGCTGTAATGCCTGCTCGCCTTGCTCGATTCCACCGTTGCACTGTCGGTTTTTCGCCGCAGTCCTGTTTCCCCTCCGTTGTTTCAGTCGTTGCGCTCGCGCCGCGAGAGAACTGCGCCTGCCGCTAGGTTTTCGCGTTGCCCTTTGGTCATTCGGTCCATCCATAACAACAACTCCTCTGGAGACTCAAATGAACGTATCACTGCGTAAAGTTGCTCTCGCCGCTGGCGCGATGCTGTTTGCCGGCCAACTCATGGCCGAGCCGAAACGTCCGGAATGCATCGCCCCCGCCTCCCCCGGCGGTGGTTTCGACCTGACCTGCAAACTGGTGCAGAGCGCACTGGTCAACCAGAAGCTGTTGAGCAAACCGATGCGCGTGACCTACATGCCCGGCGGTGTCGGCGCGGTGGCATACAACGCAGTAGTGGCGCAACGTCCGGCGGATGCCGGCACGCTGGTGGCGTGGTCGAGCGGTTCGCTGTTGAACCTGGCCCAGGGCAAGTTCGGCCGCTTCGATGAAACCAACGTGCGCTGGCTCGCGGCCGTCGGCACCAGCTACGGCGCCATCGCAGTGAAAAGCGATTCGCCCTACAAGACCCTCGACGATCTCGTTCAGGCGTTGAAGAAAGATCCAGGCTCGGTGGTTATCGGCTCCGGCGGCACCGTCGGCAGCCAGGACTGGATGCAGACCGCACTGATCGCCAAGGCTGCCGGGATCAACCCGCGCGAACTGCGTTACGTGGCACTCGAAGGCGGTGGTGAGATCGCCACGGCCCTGCTCGGCGGCCACATCCAGGTCGGCAGTACCGACATCTCCGACTCCATGCCGCACATCCAGAGCGGCGACATGCGCCTGCTTGCGGTGTTCTCGGACAAGCGGCTCGACGAACCGGAAATGAAAGACATCCCGACCGCTCGCGAGCAAGGCTATGACATCGTCTGGCCGGTCGTGCGTGGCTTCTACCTCGGGCCAAAAGTCAGCGATGAAGACTACGCCTGGTGGAAAGACGCGTTCGACAAACTGCTGGCTTCCGACGAGTTCGCCAAGCTGCGCGATCAGCGTGAGCTGTTCCCGTTCGCCATGACCGGCCCGGAACTGGACACCTACGTGAAGAAGCAGGTCGCCGACTACAAAGTGCTGGCCAAAGAGTTCGGCCTGATCCAGTGATCGTCTCTGTCTAGTGGCTGCGTCTCCTACGCGGGGACGCAGCACAGGAGCTCCCATGCTTATTCAACGCATTTTCGCCTCGGTGTTGCTGCTGGTGTGTGCCGGCCTGGCACTGATGGCGTGGCCGTACCAAGCGGCTTTTTCCTATGAACCGGTCGGCCCGCGCGCCTTTCCGCTGCTGATGCTCGGCCTGATGGGCCTGGCGCTGCTGTACATGGTGTTTCGCCCGGCGCCGATCAAACACAACCCGGATGAGCCGCCGCTGGATCGCGAAACCCTGACCAAGATCGGTCTGTGCGTGGTGTTGTTGCTGGTGTTCGCCGGCACCTTCGAACCCCTTGGCTTCATCGTGGCCAGCATCATTACCGGCGTACCGATGGCTCGTCTCTATGGCGGCCGCTGGCTGCCGAGCGTGGTGATCATCAGCCTGATGGCGGTTGGTCTCTATCTGCTGTTCGATCGCTTGATGGATGTTCCGCTGCCACTCGGCCTGCTCAGCGTCCTGGAGAACTGATATGGATACCCTTGGCTATTTGGGTCAGGGCTTCGGCGTCGCGCTGAGCCCGTACAACCTGGTGACCGCACTGTGCGGCACCCTGATCGGCACCGTCGTCGGTCTGCTGCCGGGCCTTGGTCCCATCAACGGCGTGGCGTTGCTGATCCCGATCGCGTTCGCACTCGGCCTGCCGCCGGAGTCGGCGCTGATCCTGCTCGCGGCGGTTTATCTGGGCTGCGAATACGGCGGCCGGATCAGCTCGATCCTGCTGAACATTCCGGGTGAAGCTTCGACCGTCATGACCACTCTCGACGGCTACCCGATGGCGCGCAAAGGTATGGCCGGTGTCGCGCTGTCACTGTCGGCGTGGAGTTCGTTCATCGGCGCGTTCATCGCCACCTGCGGCATGGTCCTGTTTGCGCCGCTGCTGGCGAAATGGGCGATTGCCTTCGGACCGGCGGAATACTTCGTGCTGATGGTGTTCGCGATTGTCTGTCTCGGCGGCATGGCCGGTGATCGACCGCTGAAGACATTTATTGCGGCGCTGATCGGTCTGTTCCTTTCCACCGTCGGCATCGACGCCAACAGTGGTGTGTACCGTTTCACCGGCGACAACATTCACCTGACCGACGGCATCCAGTTCGTGGTGTTGGTGCTGGGTCTGTTCTCGATCAGCGAAATCCTTCTGCTGCTGGAAAAAACCCACCACGGCCAGGAAGCGGTGAAAGCCACCGGCCGGATGATGTTCAACTTCAAGGAAGCGGCGTCGGTTTTCGTCGTCAACGTGCGCTGCGGCGTGCTCGGTTTCATCATGGGCGTGCTGCCCGGTGCCGGCGCAACGCTCGCCAGTGCCGTGGCCTACATGACCGAGAAGCGCATCGCCGGCACTAGCGGCAAATTCGGTGAAGGCGATCCCCGTGGTCTGGCCGCGCCGGAAACCGCGATCGGCGGCGCGGCGTGCGGCGCTCTCGTTCCGATGCTGACCCTCGGCGTTCCGGGTTCGGGCACCACGGCGGTGATGATCGGCGCGCTGTCGCTGTACAACATCACCCCGGGTCCACTGCTGTTTCAACAGCAACCGGACATCGTCTGGGGCCTGATCGCGTCGTTGTTCATCGCCAACGTGATGCTGGTGATCCTCAACATCCCGATGATCCGCGTATTCACCCGCATCCTCGCCGTGCCGAACTGGGCGCTGGTGCCGATCATCGCGATCATCACCGGGATCGGCGTTTACGCTGTGCACGCGACCACCTTCGATCTGTTCCTGATGATCGGTATCGGCATCTTCGGTTACATCCTGCGCAAGCTGGATTTCCCGCTGTCGCCGCTGCTGCTGGGCTTCATCCTCGGTGGCCTGATGGAGCAGAACCTGCGTCGCGCCCTGTCGATCTCCAATGGCGCGCTGGAGATTCTCTGGTCGAGTCCGATCACCTTCGGTTGCTGGGTCCTCACCGCGATCATGCTGCTGATGCCGCTGATCCGCATCTGGCGCAAGCGTTCGGCGGCACGGCGCGTCATTGCCGATGTTTGATCGCTTGTCCCTGAAAGCCTGGTGGGGCACCCCGCTGGTCGGTCTGCTTGGCGGTTTCATCGCCAGCCAGATCGGCTGGCCGCTACCGTGGATGGTCGGCTCGTTGCTGGCGATCATCCTGGTGCGCTGCCTGACGCCGTGGCAACTGGCGGAAATCCCCGGCGGGCGCAAGTGCGGCCAGTGGATCGTCGGCATCGGTATCGGCCTGCACTTCACCCCGCTGGTGATGGAACAGGTGCTCAGTCATTTCGGTTTGATCTTCTTCGGTGCATTGGTCACCAGCCTTTCGGCGGTGGTCGGCGTGTGGCTGATGCGCCGCACCGGCGAGGACCGCGCCACGGCTTTTTTCTCAAGCATGCCAGGTGGTTCCGGGGAGATGGTCAACCTCGGCGCGCGCAACGGTGCTCTGCTCAGCCATGTGGCGGCCGGGCAGAGTCTGCGGGTATTGGTGGTGGTGTTGTGCGTGCCGGCGGCGTTCAAGTATCTGCTCGGTGACGGCACGCCGATTTCTCACGCCGGCAGTGTCGATTGGCGCTGGCTGGCGATTCTGTTTCCGGCGGGCGCCCTGCTCGCCTGGCTCTGGCAGCGTCTGCGCCAACCCAATCCATGGCTGTTCGGGCCGTTGCTGGTCAGTGCGGCGGTGAGCATTACGTGGGATCTGCACATCGGTTTGCCCAATGGCGGCAGTCAGATCGGTCAATGGCTGATCGGCAGCGGTCTGGGCTGTCACTTCAATCGGCAGTTCTTCCGCCGCGCGCCGTCGTTCATGGGCCGGACGTTGATCGGCACAGCGCTGACCATGTTGATCGCGTCGCTGGCGGCGCTGGGCTTGAGTGCGTTGACCCATCTGGATCTGCGTTCACTGACCCTGGGCATGATGCCTGGGGGGATCGCCGAGATGAGCCTGACTGCGGAGACCCTGCAACTGTCGGTGCCGCTGGTGACGGCGATGCAGGTGATGCGGCTGTTGTTTGTGCTGTTTCTGGCGGAGCCGTTGTTCAGGTATTGGAATCGTATTCCAGAGTCCTGACTGACTGATCGTTCCCACGCTCTGCGTGGGAATGCCTCAATGGACGCTCCGCGTCCGCTTTGGGACGCAGAGCGTCCCGGGCTGCATTCCCACGAGGAGCGTGGGAACGATCTCAGGCGAGAGGTGGCAAGCGCCAGTCGATCGGCGTTTCGCCATTCTGTTCGAGAAACTTGTTGGTCCGGCTGAAATGCCCACAGCCCAAAAAACCCCGATAGGCCGACAACGGCGACGGATGCACCGAGGTCAGCACCAGGTGTTTGGTCGCGTCGATCAGCTTCTGCTTGCTCTGCGCATGGGCGCCCCAGAGCATGAACACCAGATGCGGCTGCCGCTCGCTGACCACCTCAATGATGCGGTCGGTGAAGTGTTGCCAGCCCTTGTCCTTGTGCGCGTTGGCGTTGGCGCGCTCAACCGTCATGGTGGTGTTGAGCAGCAGCACGCCCTGTTCGGCCCAGCTCTGCAGGTAGCCGTGGTTGGGAATGTCGATATTGAGGTCGCGTTTCAACTCTTTATAGATGTTGACCAGCGACGGCGGTGCCGGCACGCCCGGTTGCACCGAGAAGCACAGACCGTGGGCCTGGCCCGGGCCGTGGTAAGGGTCCTGGCCGAGAATCACCACTTTCACCTTGTCCAGGGGCGTTGAGTTCAGGGCATTGAAAATCATCGGTCCCGGCGGATAGATCTCCTTGCCGGATGCCCGCTCCTGCTGCAGAAAGCTGCGCAACTCTGCCATGTAAGGCTGGTCGAACTCAGCACGCAGTGCCTCCTTCCAGCTCGGTTCGAGTTTGATACGGTCGTCAGCAGTCATGGTCATTTCCGGCAAAAACAATGGGGCGAACCCTAGGAAAGCCGACCACGCTTGTCAATTGATCTGACGCAGATCCGGCACTTTCCCCCATAGCGATCATACTGATCGCTCAAATTCCCGATCGAGGTCACGATGAATCTGCACTTCGAAGAACTAACCGGCACCGACGGCGCCCGCATCGGCATCGCCAGCCTGGATGCCGAGAAATCGTTGAACGCACTGTCCCTGCCGATGATCAATGCGCTCAGCGACAAATTGAACGCCTGGGCCACTGACCCGCAAATCGTCTGCGTGCTGCTGCGCGGCAACGGCAGCAAAGCCTTCTGCGCCGGTGGCGAAGTGCGCAGCCTGGTCGAAGCCTGCCGCGCTCACCCCGGCGAAGTGCCGCCGCTGGCCGCGCAATTTTTCAGCGCGGAATATCGCCTTGATTACAGCCTGCATACCTATCCGAAGCCGCTGATCTGCTGGGGTCACGGTTATGTGCTCGGTGGCGGCATGGGCCTGTTGCAGGGCGCGAGCACGCGGATCGTCACGCCGAGCAGCCGTCTGGCGATGCCGGAAATCACCATTGGACTGTATCCGGACGTTGGCGCCAGCTGGTTTCTTGCGCGGTTACCGGGCAAGCTCGGCTTGTTTCTCGGTCTGACCGGCGCGCACATCAACGGCCGTGATGCGCTGGATCTGGATCTGGCCGACCGCTTCCTGCTCGACGAACAGCAACCGCAATTGATCGAAGGCTTGCTGCAATTGAACTGGCAGGAACAGACCGCCATGCAGCTCAACAGCCTGCTCAAGGCTTTGCAGCAGGAAGCACTCGAACAAATGCCCGAAGCGCAGTGGCTGCCGCGTCGTCAGCAGATCGACGAACTGCTTGATGTCAGCGACGTTGCCTGTGCGTGGAAAGCCATCAGCCTGCACCGCGACAGCAGCGATCCGTTGATTGCCCGCGCGGCGAAAACCATGGCCGAGGGCTCGCCGCTGACCGCGCATCTGGTCTGGGAACAGATCAGCCGCGCGCGGCACATGTCGCTGGCCGAAGTATTCCAGATGGAATACACCCTGAGCCTCAATTGCTGCCGTCATCCGGAATTCAGCGAAGGCGTGCGCGCGCGTTTGATCGACAAGGATCAGAAGCCGCACTGGCACTGGCCGGATATCAATAACGTGCCGGATGCAGTGGTCGAGGCGCACTTTCATAAAGTCTGGGAGGGGCGGCATCCGTTGGCGGATCTGACCCAGTATTGAGGTGACGCGAGGCCCGCGCTGGCGACTGGATTGCCATCGCGGGCCGGCTCAATCGGTCATCTTGTCAGACATTCAGTTCGTAGAACTCAATGATTTCCTTGATTGCCCGCTGCGCTGCATCGTCGCCCTTTATCAAAATATCCTCGACATCCCTCAGTGGCGGAAGCGGGTGCAGACGCTCGGCAATCTGCGTCGCGCTGTAGTCTTGAATCGCTGTTCCTTCGCTGACTCTTATGAAGCCAATAGCGCTTTCACCAGCGGCAAAATGACTGGAAACCCGGATTTTCGGCGCCATTCCGTAATCCACCACAATCACCAGATCATCGCGCTCACGATGAAACCTCAGGTTGTCGATCGTCAGCCTGCGTTCGGAAAAATCGATTCCATCCTGTCCGCCTCCGTTGTTGATGATCACGTCTCTGCCGAGGCCATCGTATCGGTAGAGATCATTTCCCGCGCCGCCGGTTAGCGTGTCATTGCCCGGCCCACCCAGCAGCAGGTCGTCACCGAGGCTGCCGGTGAGCACGTCATCCCCTTGCATGCCTCGGATCTCCCCCGCGCCGCTTATCGTGTCGTTGCCACGACCGCCCACGAGTGGCAGCGCTCGTCCGTCTCGCAAGGAAGTTGAAAGGGTGGGATGGTTGACGATGACACCCGTACGAAAAGTCTCGGGCGCAGGTCCCAGCTGACTTGATTCCAGGAGCTGCCTCAAACTTGCGACCGAGCCATCGGCGAACTTGACGAGCTCAATACCGGCGCCCTCAAGTTCACCGTTATGGGGCAAGACGATGCGGACTTTCTGTGTCCCGCCCCATTGGATATCGAGTGTCGGATGAAGCATTTTCGCTCTCGGCGGGTTGCGGTAAGCCGCGCGATCCGGGTTGGGCTCCAGCTCGACATGGGTGGTCTCTATCAGCGCAGCACCCCAGCTCAATTGCAGTGCATCGCGCTGCGCATCTGCTGGAAGAACGACCGTGTCCTGATCGATCAATCCGTACTCGTCTTTCCACCCCGCTACGCCAACTTCTGCTCGGTGGAAAACAGGGTTGAGCACGTCCGCAATCGTGGTTGTCGCTCCGGCATGCGCTTGCACGATGTAGGTGTCGGCGCCGTCTGCGCCGTAGAGCCAGTCATCACCCGATCCGCTGAGCAGATAGTCGGCGCCCTCGGAGCCGAGCAAGGTATCGTCACCTGCACCTGCGGATAAAAACGCGCCCGGTGTTCTGTCGCCGACAGTGCCGTAGTCAAGTGGGGAGCCTGCATAAGCGACGATCAGATCGTCTCCCGCGCCGCCGTGAAAAACGTTTTCCACTTCAACGTTGACTCGCCCGCCGGCATCGTTGCCATGGACGATTTTGCGTTTGATCGTTTCAGTTGTGACATCCCAGCGAAACGCCTTGGGCACTGTTACGCCCGAACTGAAGCTTGCCGCCGGGTAGACGTACCAGCCTTCAAGCGCGCCGGATTGCTTTCGGTCTTCAACCAATACGTCGCCCGTATTGAAGGAAAACCCGTTGGCCGAGCCGGATCGATAATAGCGAGGCGCCTGATTTGAGGAGGCGATTGCTCCCTCGGCTTTCACCGGTTTATGTTCGACACGGATTGTGGTTTTCGACTGCCTTTCACTGACAACGGCTTGCCTGCCATCAGCCTTCATCCATGGCGGCGTTTCAGACAGTGTTCCTGCGTCGACGCTGTCCTCGCTCAGCTCGGTGTGAGTGGTGTAACCGGTGTCGCTGGTGGTGACATGACTGCGCACCCAAACGCCTTGCTCATTCAAGGTAAAACCTGTGGCGTGTTTGCGGGCAGAGCGTTTTGACTGGATTTGCGCGAGGAACTCATCGGTCCAGTTGACCGCTTGAACAGACGCCACCGGGCCTTGCGCCGCAGCGGTCACATCATCTGGCTTAACCGGATCCGCAACTTTGCTTTCAGGGGTTGCCGGGGCGGTGACAAGTTCTGGTACGGGTGATTCGGCCGTCTCTATCGGTGGCAATGTTTTGCGCAGGACATCTGCGTAATCAAGTACCACGCCGTCGTTGAAACTGAATGTGGAAGACTTCCACTTCTCGTGATTCTTGATGAGTATCGCGTCGCCCGTTCCAACGGCCAGTCGCAACACCGTACCGACGGAAACTTCGATAACGTCGGCCTTAAGGCTTTGCGCGCAAAACCCTGCACCGAACCTGATGATGTTGCGGCCGCCGGCATCGGTGACGATATCCAGGCCGTCGCCAGCGCCGAAATAGTAGATGTCGGCGCCATCCATGCCATCCAGCACGTCAGCACCGGGACCGCCATCAAACACGTTGTCACCGGAATCACCGCGAAGGTAGTCCGTCCCTTCCCCGCCCAGCAGGGTGTCGTTGCCACCACCTCCGAGCAGCGTGTCGTTACCTGAGCCACCGTGCAGATAATCGGCATTGTGCTCGGCCTCAGCGCTGTTTTCGTAATCGCCGGCAAGAATGTCGTCATCCGCGCCGCCGTACAGCGTGTCGGCACCGAAACCACCCTGTAACGTATCGTTTCCTTCGCCGCCCTGAAGCACGTCATTGTTGCTTCCGCCCGGTTGCAGGTCAGATACGTCGCCATCGAGAAAATCAGCCCCTGCGCCACCCGCCAGCGTATCCGCGCCGCCCATGCCGCGCAGGGTGTCATCCCCCGCGCCGCCATCGAGAAAGTCGTTGCCGTGATAGCGAACCGGATGCTCAGGGCTATCGCCGATCAGATCGTCATTACCTTCGCCGCCGAAGAGCAAATCATCGCCACCGCCGCCCCAGAGCGTGTCATCGCCGGAGCCACCGTCCAGCAGATCATCGCCAAAAAAATGCGCGGCATCGCCTTCGACGCCGTCCAGTACGCCGTCATCACCCTGCAAAATGTCGTTGCCAGGGCCGCCATACAGCGCGTCGCTGCCACCGTTACCGGCGAGCCGGTCATCACCGCTACCGCCGTCCAGCACATCGTTGCCATGGTGTTTGCTGGGTAGCCCACCGCCCCAATCGAGGTTGTCGCCGAGCATTACGTCGTTGCCGCTGCCACCGGTCAGGGTGTCGTCACCTTGATCGCCTTTGAGAAAATCGTCGTCAGCTCCGCCGTCAAGCAGGTCCTCACCCCAGCCGCCGTTGATAATGTCCTTGCCGCCCTGCCCGTACAGCACGTCGTCACCGCCCTCGGGCGCACTGTTTATCGAGGCCTTAGAATAGACCGCTCGGTGACTGGTTACACCGCGAGCTATGGGGACGTCAGCGCGTTTGACCGCCCAACCTTGTTCCAGTGCACCGGTGGTTTCGTCTCCGGATAACACATCGTCGCCAGCACCGCCGATCAAGGTATCCCGGTCATTACCACCGAGCAGAACATCTCGGGATGCCGTACCGATAAGCAAATCGTCACCTTGCCCGCCGTCGAGCCAGTCTCCGCGACTTGCCTTGCCCTTGGCGTCACCGTCGGCCATAGCTTTTTCGAGCGTCGTCTGCTTGTCGCCGAATAACCGATCGTCTCCAGCCTTGCCGAACAATCGATCAGAACCACCCAAGCCGAGAATGACGTCGTCTGCGGCGGAACCGTAAAGTACGTCGGCCTTGTTGCGCTGTTTTACCTGGGGCAGCAGCACCACGTTGCCCAGTTCATCAAAGGAGGGCTGATCGCCGGGGACACTCGGATCTGTGTCTTTGGCTTTCCAGTCGCCCTGAAGCGTCAAAGCCGCAGCAGTGAGCGGCTGCCCCTCATATTCAGGGAGGCGGATGCCAAGCATCCCGGGCTGGAAGTTTTTGATCACCACCAGATCGCCCTCGCCGTATTTGATGTTGAGGGTGTTTTCAACAAGCGTCAGGGTGATGGACCGATCCTCGGTAGACCAGATATTGCTCAGAGGCGCGCGGCGTTCGAGATGGGGAATCGGCCCGCCGTTGATCCACAGTTGCCCATTGGCATTGGCATCAAGAATCTCGTCGAGGCCATCGCCGCTGGCGAATTCATAACGGTCGTTGCCTTCGCCCCCGATCAAGGAGTCGTTACCCTTTCCTCCGATCAGAACATCATCACCGGCCATCCCGTACAACACATCATTGCCGTCACCTCCGGTAAGCGAGTCGTTACCGCGACCACCTTCAATAACATCGTGACCGGCCATCCCATCGATGGAGTCATTGCCCACGCCGCCATACAGATGATCGGCATTAGCGCCGCCGGCGAAAGATCGCCCACCGTCATCACCGAACATGGCCAGCGGGTTCAGCACTCCGGTGGTCATCGGCGCCTGTTTGCCTGAGGCGAGATCGGAGTAGGAAAACTGCTGCAGCGAGTGTTCGCCAAACGAGCCCTGGGTTCGGGCAATCAACCGCGCCAGCATTTGCGCTCGATCCGCCAGCCACTGCGCGGTGATAAAGCCTTCGCCAGTATGCGGATCGTAAAGCTCGAGGTTGCGATCGGGATAACCGTCGGCTCGTTCTATGACGACTTCACTGAGTTGCTGCAAAGAGTTGCGCAACGCCAGACCGAGCGGCGTCGCCTCGCCTGCCAGTTTCGCCCATGCATTGGCATTGCCGAACTCGCTTATTGTCCGGGTGACGATGCTTTGCGACTGCTCTGGGGAGAATGCCGAGAAGAAGGCGTAAGCGTTGCTGGCGAAGGTGTCGTTGGTGGTGGGTATGGCAGCAGAATCGCCGTCGTAAGTGCGCTTGCACATGTCGAGAAATTCGTTCTGGCCGTAGCGCAATATCAGCTCGACCACGGCGGCAACAGGCGTGCCTTTGACTACATGCTGAATCAGCGGATTCACACTGCCACTCGCCAGCGCGATGTTGATTTGCTCCGGAACCACTGAAAGCAGACTTTGCAGTGGATTGACGCCGAAATTGCTGATCGCCGCTCGCAGGCCGACGCTGTAGGCGTCGATGGCGAAGAGAATGTTTTTATAGTCGTCGAGCCGGTTGGGTTTTGCCTGAGTGGGTGGGCCGTCATCTTCCGCATTCGGGTCGCCAGCAGAAATCAGTCTCCAGGTTTCATAGGGAGGTTTACCGCCCAGCAGGCTGAATCCGACTGTTCCAGACCAGCCGGCATTGCGTTTCACGGCGGTATCGTCCTCCCCGCAAACCTCCTTGAACAGCGCCTCGCCAATCGCGCTGGCGTCGATTTCTGCGATCTGGCTGATTGACGGCACGGTCCAGGGTGCCAGTTGACCGGCAAGGGATCCGTTGATCAGGGTATTGATGAAGTTGACGGCAACCTGGTTGGATGAAAGCTGCATCAGGTCTTCACTGAAAATTGTATTCAGTCTGAGTTCACCCTGGCGGGAGGTGTAACCACGAATCAGGGCAGAGTAGGCACCGTTTCCACCGTTGGCATCAATGGCCACGGCAAGCCAGAGTCTGGCGCTTTTCAGCACCTCTCCAGCCTCTTTATCGGCAGCTGCAACGTCAGAAACTTTTTCACCAATAATGTCGAATAGCTTCTGGTACAGGGGTGCGCAGCTTGCCCCTGCTAATTTCAGTGCATCGTACTGAAGTTGTTTTGAGCGCAGCCTCATTCCTTTGCAAATATTTGCTGCGTTGAAAATCTCTGATTTTTCCATATCGCTGAATACATAACTCATTGTTACTTCCTTGTAATAACAGAGCGTGAAAGATAGTCACTGAGATATCTGAGCATCTCAGGTGCTTCGCGTAATGACGCTAATCCGAGACCTACGCTACCGTGCCCCCCGGCAAAGTCGAAGTTATCCAGATTGATATTGCAGAAGAAATTCAGTTTGCCGAAATCAAGATTTTCCAATTCAGTTCTGCTGAACCTTGCCAGTTTCTCGTCAGTCAGCCTTTCCTCCGAAGCCGGGCGAATCAAGCCGTCACAGTTGATCAACCGAGGGGTTCCATCTCGCCGCGGCCAGCCAGTAATGACAAACGTTCTAACCGAATCTTCATTCTTGAAATGCGGCGGAGGTGCATCGAGCCAAATCTCCAGCCCCGGATAATTCTTTAGTTTCACAATCAACTCATCCGGCCAGTTGACGTGCCGATAACCCCGCTCATGGGGCTCGGTAGTTTCCTTTCTGGTAAAAAGCCCGGCATTCAATTTATAGAGCCGCCAGCTTTCGGGGATCGGTTCCAGGCGCTGATTCTGGTGCCGGCGCAGCCCCGTCCCGGTCCACCAGAAAAGCCCCTTCAGAGCAATCGCCAGACACGCTTTCTTGTTCACCATCTCAGGCATGCCAACGTAAAACTCGGGGACTAGCGTCTTATCTATATAGGCGCCGCCTAATATCGGCACTTGCTTCATGCTCGCCAGCTTGTTCTGGCAAACTTTCTCGTTTGCCTGGTGAATAGCCGCCGACTCGGCCGATTGTTCTTTGCGAATATAAAATTCCGCCACGCAATAACAGACATAAAAGAACAATCCATACTTCAATAACCTTTTAAACCACTTGATCGTCTGCTTACGCGACTTCCTGGACATTTCAAACCTCCCGCTCAAACTGCGGCACGGTTGGAATGTCGTTATGTCCGGATATCGCGCTTGCAAAAACCTCAAAATATTGGCTCACGCCCGATTCCACACTGAACCGACCTGCCGTCAACTTAGCGGCGCTGGCAAGTCCATCGTACTCACCTGCCGACTTCAAAACCTTGCTTACACTTCTGGCAACTCCTTGATGGTCGAAGAAATCCACCAACATGCCATTAGCCCCATCGACAATGACTTCCCTTACCGGAGCCGTATCCGACGCAACAACCACACAACCAGACGCCATCGCCTCCAGTAACGACCAAGACAAGACAAACGGATACGTCAAGTAAACATGGACTTTGGAACATGCGAGAACCGCGCGGTAAGTCTGGTAAGGAAGTTTCCCTGTGAAATGCACTCTGGAGTGATCGAAACTGACATCCGCCTCCATCCTGCTGCGCCAATCCGGGTACCCGACCGGCTTACTCCCATAACTGACACCGTCACCGCCAACCACGATGATCTGCGCATCTGGGCACTCGGTCTGAATAAGCGGGATCGCTCGCATGAAACTGTGAAAGCCGCGATAAGGCTCAAGGTTTCTGGCGACATAGGTAACGATTGGCTGTCCGGCTTTGAGCTCGATTCCATTGGGCAATCTGACTGCCCTGACTTTCGCCAGGTCAGATCTTTGAATCACACCCTCGTGAATGACCCGAATAGCCGACCGGTAAGCGGCCGGAAACAGGCTGCGCTGCCACTGGGTAGGCGCGATTGCGATATCACATTGTTGAAGATTCAACAGATGCAGCGAGTTGAGCACGCGCAGCCGTGACGACTCTCTTGTAGCTCGGCGGAATTCGGGGTCGAACCCGCAATCGGCGCCCTGCGCTCGATAGTAATACTCGCAATAGTGAATCAGCGGCGTATCGGCATAGACATCCTTGGCAAACAGCGTCTCTCCCCATCCGGGATGACCAAGAATCACGTCTGGCTGATAACCCGAACGTTTCAGCCTGCCCAGGATTTCAAAAACCTTCTGACCGTCGATCACCGCTTGTTCATAGCGGATCAGATAGGGGTGAGTATTGCCGGGCGCTCGGCTTGTCGCTCGATATCGATGAATTTGCACACCGGCGACGCCCGGTGCCGTGTCCCGGCCTATCGCCACAACCTCATCACCGCGCTCCAGCGCTGCCAGCACCACATGACGGAACTGACCGGGAAAATTTTGATGAATAACCAGTAGCTTCATAGCGCTGAACGTCCATTTTTCGCCGCTATCGAGCTGAGGATTGCTCGCCTCGTTCGGCATCCACGAACGCTAACAAACACCACAAAATGAAACTGTAGGACGCTTCCGGGATTGTCCTAGGAGATGGCCAACGGAAGGACTTTTCGACGGGCAAAAAAAAGCGGCGCATCATGCGCCGCTTTTTTATTTACGGTCAGTTACCAGCGGTTACCACGGCCGTTGTAGTCACGGCGACCGCTGTGACGATCATAGTTGCCGCGACCCCGGTGGTCATTGTCCCAACCGCCGCGACGGTGGCCGTCCCAGCGTCCGCGATCATTGCCGTGCCAGCGACGGCTTTCGTAATGACGCGGGGCCGGTTGATAGTGCCGCGGCGCCTGGTAATACCGCGGTTGCTGGTAGTAACGCGGCGCTGGCTGGTAGTAGCGCGGCTGAGTGTAATAAGTGCCGCCGCTGCGGTAATAGGAGCCGCCACCGCTGTAATAGGCCGGTGCGGGTGATGTGTAGACCTCTGACCTGTAGTAGCTGTCTCCATAGGAATAAGGAACGCATCCGCCAAGGGAAAAAAGCATCACGGCAAGCAGTACGATTCGGCGATACATGGCGGCCTCCTGGACCGCGGGTTGGCCACACCAGCGACGCTGGCAGGCGACCGTCAGCAATTGAGTGACTGTCGAAGAATCAGACAGCGGTTTCGGAATCTGGTGCGTTCCTGCAACAAGTTGAAACAAGTGATCATGAAATCTTGTTTATCCGCAAAATCAGCGACCAGTTATGCGTAAACGCGCTGCATGACGGTGCAACCACGCACCACCACGATGCGCTATCGCTCGCCCCGCTCCCCCCGGCAATCCAGCAGATCCCCGCAGCAGAGGCCTCGCCCCGACTTGGCACGTCTCTCGCTTTAGCAAACCTGTGCAGGAGTCATCACAGGTTCGCGGCACCACAATTTGCAATGGCTGACTAGGGTTCCGGCTCGCAAGCGCGAGTGGCTGGTCCGAGAGTTGGCGACCTCCAGTTGAGGTTACACGGCGGGACAAAAGCCCGGGAGACAAGCCACCGTTCGCGGTGCCGCGTTGCCTTCCTGTCCGCCCTCGATCAACTGGAGAATCCGCAATGATCCGACTACGTTTCCCCGCCCTGCTCGCCGCCGCTTTCGCCGCGCTCATCAGCACGCAATCTTCCGCCGCCCAGAAAGACCACTTCAGCGTGTGCTGGACGATCTACGCCGGCTGGATGCCATGGGAATACGCCGGCAGCCAGGGCATCGTCGACAAATGGGCGAAGAAATACGGGATCAAGATCGACGTCGTGCAACTCAACGACTACGTCGAATCGATCAACCAGTACACCGCCGGCCAGTTCGACGGCTGCACCATGACCAACATGGATGCGCTGACCATTCCCGCTGCCGGCGGCGTTGACAGCACCGCATTGATCGTTAGCGATTTCTCCAACGGCAACGACGGCATCGTGCTCAAGGGTGAAGGCAAGAAAGTCGCCGACCTCAAGGGCATGGACGTCAATCTGGTCGAGCTGTCGGTCTCGCATTACCTGCTGGCTCGCGCGCTGGACTCGGTGGACCTGACCGAGAAAGACCTGAAGGTGGTCAACACCTCCGACGCCGACATTGCCGCCGCGTTCAACACCGACGACGTCAACGCCGTGACCACCTGGAACCCGATGCTCTCGGATATCAAGGCCAAACCCGGCGTCACCGAAGTGTTCAATTCCAGCCAGATTCCCGGCGAGATCATGGACATGATGGTGGTCAACAGCGCCACCCTCAAAGACAACCCGGCCCTGGGCAAAGCGCTGACCGGCGCGTGGTTCGAAGTGGTCGCTTTGATGAACGCGAAAACCGCCGCGAGCAAAGCTGCGCTGGAACACATGGCCAAGGCCTCTGGCACCGATCTGGCAGGCTTCCAGGCGCAACTGGACACCACAAAACTGTTCGCCACGCCGAGCGAAGCGCTGAATTTCGCCACCAGCAAACAACTGCCGGACACCATGCGCAAGGTCGCCGAGTTCTCCTTCGAGCACGGCCTGCTCGGCGAAGGCGCGAAGGACCCGAGCGCGGTGGGCATGTCTTTCGCCAACGGCGTGACCAGCGGCGACACCGCCAACCTCAAGCTGCGTTTCGATCCGACCTACGTGCAGATGGCCGCCGACGCCAAGCTGTAAGCCACGGAGGATTTGGCCATGCGCCTGATCAATCGCCACCCCGATCGCCCGAGTCGCCTGTTGCTGGTGATCCTGCCGTTCGCGCTGGTGCTGTTCGCCTACTTCACAGGCTCGGCCGAGCGCCTGGCGGACAACCCCAACGACAAACTGCTGCCCAGCGCCGTGCAGATGAGCGACGCGGTAAAACGCCTGGCCTTCAACGCCGACAGCCGCACCGGTGAATACCTGTTGTGGCAAGACACTGCGTCGAGTCTGCGGCGCTTGGCCATCGGCCTCGGCATCGCGGCGCTGGCGGGTCTTTGCCTCGGTATCGCGGCGGGCACCCTGCCGCTGTTCGGCGCGCCGTTGTCGCCGTTGCTGACGGTGCTGTCGATGGTGCCGCCGCTGGCGATCCTGCCGATTCTGTTCATCGTCTTCGGCTTGGGCGAGTTATCGAAAGTCATGCTGATCGTGATTGGCATCACCCCGGCGCTGGCCCGGGATCTGGAACAGCGGGCCCGTGACATTCCGGTCGAACTGCTGATCAAGGCGCAGACCCTCGGCGCCTCGACCTGGACGCTGATGCTGCGCGTGGTCTTGCCGCAGCTGTTGCCGCGCTTGCTGATCTCGCTGCGCTTGATGCTCGGTTCGGCGTGGCTGTTCCTGATTGCCGCCGAAGCGATCGCCTCCACCGATGGCCTCGGCTATCGGATCTTTCTGGTGCGGCGCTACCTGGCGATGGATGTGATCCTGCCCTACGTGGTGTGGATCACCCTGCTCGCCTGGCTGATGGACTGGGGCTTGAAGCAGCTAACCCAGCGCGCTTTTCCCTGGTACGAGGGAGCAGCGAAATGAGCTTCATCACAGTAAAAAACGTCTGGCAGCAGTACGCCGATCAAGTGGTTCTGGAAGGCTTGAACCTGAACGTCAACGAAGGCGAGTTCTGCACCTTGGTCGGCGCCTCCGGTTGCGGCAAATCGACCTTCCTGCGCCTGTTGCTCGGCCAGGAAAGCGCCAGTCGCGGGGAGATTCTGCTCGACGGCCAGCCCTTGGCCAACGAGCCGGATGCCAGCCGTGGCGTGGTCTTTCAACGCTACTCGGTGTTCCCGCATCTGAGCGTGCTCGACAACGTCGCCCTCGGTCTCGAATTGCCGCGCGCGCCCTTGCTTGGCCGGCTGTTCGGCAGCGCCAAACGCGAGGCGCGCGAGCAGGCTGCAGCCCTGCTGACAAAAGTCGGCCTCGGCCATGCGCTGGACAAGTACCCGGCACAGCTGTCCGGCGGCATGCAGCAACGCTTGGCCATCGCCCAGGCGCTGATCATGAAGCCGCGCGTGTTGCTGCTCGACGAGCCCTTCGGCGCGCTCGATCCGGGCATTCGCAAAGACATGCACGCGCTGCTGCTGGAGCTGTGGCGCGAGACGCAACTGACGGTGTTCATGGTCACCCACGACCTGTCGGAAGGCTTCAGCCTGGGCACGCGCCTGCTGGTGTTCGACAAGGTGCGCCTCGACCCGCACGCCCCCGGCGCCTATGGCGCCCGCATCACCTACGACATCCCGTTGAACAGCGACCGCCGCGCCCAGCGCGCCGCCGTCGAGGCCCTGCCGCTGCCGCTGGCGGGCACCCTTCGCACTGCTTGAGAGGACTGCTCCCATGACCGATTCAATCCAACTTTTCCCACCCTTTGCTGAAGAACTGCTGCCGGGCGGCGGCCACCGTTCCTTCGTGCTCAAGCGCGGCCAATTGCTGCGCCTGACCGACCTGCGCGGCGGCGCCAATGTCAGCCTGACCTTGCTCAATGCCAATGAAAAAACCGAGCGGCTGAACCTGCCCGACAGCCTCAAATGCCAACACACCGCCAAGCTCACTGCCGGCCACTGCCTGTACTCGGACATGGGCCGCGTACTCGCCGCGATCACCGCCGACACCTGCGGTTGGAGCGACAGCCTCGGCGGTGTGCTTTGCGCACAGGAAGTCGCCGAAAAGTACGGTCAGGGCCGCTACCAGGAACTGCGCAACGGCTTCTTTCGCAACGGCACCGACAACCTGCTGGTGGAACTCGGCAAGTGGGGCCTGGGCCTGTCCGACCTGCTGATGACCCTCAATCTGTTCAGCCGCGTGAACGTCGATGAGGCCGGGCGTTTCCACTTCGTCGAAGGCAACTCGAAGGCCGGTGACTACATCGAGTTGTACGCGCCGATGGACACCCTGATGGTGCTCACCGCCCTGCAACATCCGATGGACCCGTCCCCCGAATACGCTCCGAAACCCTTGAAGCTGAGCTGGATGAACGCCGACGCCAGCGTCGCCGAACACTGCCGCACTTCGCGCCCGGAAAACGAGCGCGGCTTCATCAACACCGACCGTTTGTTCGCCTGAGGATCGCCGCCATGTCACTCGCAATCGCCACTTCGCACAAGCAAGCCGACAGCGCGATCTACCGCGCGACCATTCCCGCCGGCGAGCCCTGGCTGATGGAAGTCAAGGCCGGGCAGACCCTGCGCATCCTCGATCTGGAAGGCAATCAGGCCGTCGACACTTTGTTCTACAGCCTCGCCAACCCCAAGGAACGCTACGACGTGCAACGCACCTTGCGCCGGCAGAACAGCGTCTACCTGAGCACCGGCAGCGTGCTGTATTCCAACCTCGGCCAGCCGATGCTGACCATCGTTGCCGACACCTGCGGGCGCCACGACACCCTCGGCGGCGCCTGCGCGCAAGAGAGCAACACCGTGCGCTACGCCCTGGAAAAACGCTACATGCACAGCTGCCGCGACAACTACCTGCGCGCCTGCGCCCACGACGGCCGATTGAGCAAGAGCGACATCGGGCCGAACATCAATTTCTTCATGAACGTGCCAGTGACGGCGGATGGCGGGCTGACCTTCGAGGACGGTATTTCCGCGCCGGGCAAGTACGTTGATTTGCGCGCGGAGATGGACGTCATCGTGCTGATTTCCAACTGCCCGCAGTTGAACAACCCGTGCAATGCCTACAACCCGACCCCGGCGGAGTTGCTGGTATGGAACTGACCATCAGCCGTTTACGCCGTTGGCTTTTTGCACTGTGCCAGGCGCGTTCCGGGCAGTGCCTTAAATCCACCAGACAACCCTGAACCCTGTGGGAGCGAGCCTGCTCGCGAATGCGCCGTGTCATTCAGCATTGATGTGGCTGATCCACCGCCTTCGCGAGCAGGCTCGCTCCCACAGGAGGTTTGTGGTGGGTTGGAGTGAAGTGTGTTTTTTCCATCCGGGACGGCCCGGATGTCTGTCGAAAAACAGCGGGACGGCCCGCTCCCCCTTCAGGGGTTATGCCATGTTCGAAAAAATCCTGATCGCCAACCGTGGCGCGATTGCCTGTCGCATCCTGCGCACGATCAACGTGCTGAAGGCCAAAGGCATTGCGGTGTACTCCGAAGCCGACGCGGCCAGCCTGCACATCTCCCAGGCCGCTGAAGCGCACAGCCTCGGCGAAGGCGCGGCGTCCGCGACCTATCTGGCCGTCGATAAAATCCTCACGATCGCCAAACAAAGCGGCGCCACGGCGATTCATCCCGGCTACGGATTTCTCTCCGAGAACGCAGCGTTCGCCGAAGCCTGCGAAGCGCAGGGCATCGCCTTCATCGGGCCGACGCCGGAGCAATTGCGGGTGTTCGGCCTCAAGCACACTGCTCGCGCGTTGGCCAGACAGCACGGCGTACCCATGCTCGAAGGCACCGACCTGCTCGACAGCCTCGATTGCGCGCTGAGCGCCGCCGAACAGGTCGGCTACCCGGTAATGCTGAAAAGCACCGCTGGCGGTGGTGGCATCGGCATGCGCGTGTGCCGCAGCGCCAGTGAATTGAGCGAGTCGTTCGAAGCGGTGAAACGCCTCGGCCAGAACAACTTCAGCGACGCCGGCGTGTTCATCGAGAAGTACATCGAACGCGCGCGGCATCTGGAAGTGCAGGTGTTCGGCGACGGCTGCGGTGACGTCATCGCTCTCGGCGTGCGCGACTGTTCGGTGCAGCGGCGCAATCAGAAAGTCCTCGAAGAAACCCCGGCGCCGAACCTGCCAGAAGGCATGGCCGATGAGCTGTGCGCAGCGGCGATCAAACTGGCGCAAGCGGTGAATTACCGCAGCGCCGGCACCGTCGAATTCGTCTTCGACAGCGCGGCCCAGCGCTTCTATTTTCTCGAAGTGAACACGCGGTTGCAGGTCGAGCACGGCGTCACCGAACAGGTGTGGAACGTGGACCTGGTGCGCTGGATGATCGAGCTGGCCGCTGGTGATCTGCCGCCGCTGAACGAGTTGTATCAAGGCCTGGAACCGCAGGGCCATGCGATTCAGGCACGTCTGTACGCGGAAGATCCGGGGCGTGATTTCCAGCCGAGCCCGGGCCTGCTGACCGCTGTGCAATTTCCGCCCGCCAACGGCGTTGAGTTGCGTATCGACACCTGGGTCGAGGCCGGCGTGGAAATTCCGCCGTATTTCGATCCGATGATTGCCAAGCTCATCGCGTGGGCGCCGAGTCGCGAACAGGCTCGCGCCGAACTCCATCAGGCATTGGGCGATAGCCTGTTGTACGGCGTGGAAACCAACCGCGACTATCTGCGCCAGATTCTGCTCGATGCTCCATTCGCCAGCGGTCAGCCATGGACCCGTTGTCTGGAAAATCTGCTGTATCACGCCAACACCTTCGAAGTGCTCAGCGCCGGCACGCAGACCAGCGTGCAGGACTATCCCGGACGCCTCGGCTACTGGGCCGTCGGCGTGCCACCCTCGGGGCCGATGGACAGCCGAGCGCTGCGCCTGGGCAATCGTCTGCTCGGCAATGAACAAGGCGCCGCCGCACTGGAGATCACCATGAGCGGGCCGATCCTGCGCTTCAATTGTGACGCGGTGGTCGCGGTGACCGGCGCGCCGATTGCCTTGACCCTTGACGCTGAACCGGTGCCGATGAACACCGCGCTGCTGATCCCGGCCGGCGCGACGTTGCAACTGGGCAGCATCAGCGGCGCCGGCGCGCGCAGTTATCTGTGCCTGCGCGGCGGCTTGCAGGTGCCGGATTATCTGGGCAGCAAAAGTACCTTCACTCTCGGCCAGTTCGGCGGGCATGGCGGTCGCGCGTTGAGGGCCGGTGACGTCTTGCATGTGCCGGCATTGACCGAGCGCAGCGTCGGCCAGCAACTGGCCGAACAGCACATCACGGCGCTGCCGAGCGTGCGCCAGATACGGGTGATCTACGGCCCGCACGGCGCGCCGGAATACTTCAGCGAAAACTACATCGCCACGTTCTTTGTGACCCAGTGGGAAGTGCATTTCAACTCCAGCCGCACCGGCGTGCGCCTGATCGGACCGAAGCCTGAGTGGGTGCGTGAGGATGGCGGTGAAGCGGGTCTGCACCCGTCGAACATCCATGACAATCCGTATGCGATTGGCGCGGTGGATTTCACCGGGGACATGCCGGTGATCCTCGGCCCGGATGGCCCGAGCCTGGGTGGGTTTGTCTGCCCGGTGACGGTGATCGAGGCGGACCTGTGGCAGCTGGGGCAGCTCAAGGCGGGCGATAAAATTCAGTTCATTCCCGTCGACCTCAAGACCGCCCGCGATCTCGCCCTGAAATGGGATGCCCCCTGTGGGAGCGAGCCTGCTCGCGAAAGCGTCGGCAAAGACAAATCGATATTGACTGACACGGCCTCTTCGCGAGCAGGCTCGCTCCCACAGGGTTTGATGTCGCCTGTGGTGTTGGCGTTGGGTCAAGGCGATCAGCGACTGGTTGCACGGGTTTCTGGCGACACTCATTTACTGCTGGAAATCGGCGCGCCGGAGCTCGATCTGGTCCTGCGCTTCCGCGCCCACGCGCTGATGCAGGCGCTGGAAAGCCAAGCCCTGCATGGGGTGATCGACCTCACCCCGGGCATTCGCTCGCTGCAAGTGCACTACCAGCCGGAGCAACTGCCGCTGGCCGATCTGCTCGGCATCATCGCCGGCGAATGGGACGCGGTGTGCGCCGCAAAAGATCTGCAGGTGCCGTCGCGCATCGTGCACTTGCCGCTGTCGTGGGACGACCCGGCCTGTCAGTTGGCGATCGAGAAATACATGACCACCGTGCGCAAGGACGCGCCGTGGTGCCCGAGCAATCTGGAGTTCATCCGGCGCATCAACGACCTGCCGAATCTCGACGAAGTGCAGCGCACGGTGTTCGATGCGAGTTATCTGGTGATGGGCCTTGGCGACGTTTACCTCGGCGCGCCGGTGGCCACGCCGCTCGATCCGCGCCATCGTCTGGTGACCACCAAGTACAACCCGGCACGTACCTGGACCGCCGAAAATTCGGTCGGCATCGGCGGCGCCTACATGTGCGTGTACGGGATGGAAGGCCCGGGCGGTTATCAGTTTGTCGGGCGCACTCTGCAGATGTGGAATCGCTATCGCGAAGTCGCCGCGTTCGATGGCAAACCGTGGCTGCTGCGCTTCTTCGATCAGATCCGCTTCTACCCGGTCAGCGCCGAAGAACTGCTGCGCATCCGCCGCGATTTCCCCCTTGGGCGCTTTGATCTGAACATCGAACACAGCCAGCTCAACCTCGCCGACTATCAGGCATTTCTCAGTCAGGAAGCCGAGGGCATCAGCGCTTTCCGTGCGCAACAACAGGGCGCGTTCAAGGCTGAACGCGAGCGCTGGATCGCCAGCGGCCAGGCGCATTTCGACAGCGAAGAAGCCGTGCCTGACGCCAGCGAAGAAGCACCGCTGCAAAGCGGTGAACACAGCGTTGACAGCCACATCGCCGGCAATCTCTGGCAGGTGCAGGTCGAGGCTGGTCAGCGTGTCGTGGCGGGCGATGTGCTGGTGATTCTCGAGTCGATGAAGATGGAAATCCCTGTGCTCGCGCCGCTGGCCGGCGTGGTGCGAGAGATCCGCGTGCAACCCGGTTCGGCGGTGCGCGCCGGACAACGGGTGGTGGTGCTGGAACTCGACTGAAGCCATTTTTTATAAGGATCAACCGATGAATCTGCAACTCGATGCACTGCGCCAGGCCTATCGCAATGGCGATACCACACCGCGCCAACTGCTGCTGCAATTGCGCGAAAAAGCCGCTGCGCTGAACCCCGACTATCACCTGTTCATCCACCTGCTCAGCGTCGATGAACTGGAGCCGTATCTCGCCGCCCTCGACGGTCGTGACCTCGACAGCCTGCCGCTGTATGGCGTGCCGTTCGCGATCAAGGACAACATCGATCTGGCCGGCATTCCCACCACCGCCGCGTGCCCGGCGTTCGCCTATGTGCCGCAGCAGTCGGCGACCATCGTCGAGCAGCTGTTGGCGCTGGGGGCGATTCCGCTGGGCAAGACCAATCTCGATCAGTTTGCCACCGGCCTCAATGGCAGCCGCTCGCCATACGGAGCGTGCCCGAACAGTGTGCTGGCGGAATATCCGTCCGGCGGTTCCAGCGCCGGCTCGTCACTGGCGGCAGCGCTGGGTGTGGCGAGTTTCGCCTTGGGCACTGACACCGCCGGTTCCGGGCGGGTGCCGGCGGCGTTGAATAATCTGGTGGGATTGAAGGCCAGCAAAGGCCTGATCTCCACCGCCGGCGTGCTGCCGGCTTGCCGCACGCTGGACTGCGTAACCACCTTCACCGCCACCGCCCGCGAGGCCAGTCAGTTGCTGGCGTTGACGGCAAAACACGATCCCCGCGATGAGTACAGCCGGCCCAACCCGGCATGGAACGACAGCTCGGCATTCGGCACGCCACGACCGTTTCGCTTCGGCGTGCCACGGGCGCAGGATCTGGAGTTTTTCGGTTGCAGCGAGGGGCCGCAACTGTTCGCAGCGGCCATCGAACGGCTCAAGGCACTGGGTGGCGAACCCGTCGAGCTGGACCTGTCACCGTTTCTGGAAGCAGCGCGTTTGCTTTACGACGGGCCGTGGGTGGCCGAGCGTTATAGCGTCGCCGGTGAGCTGATGGAGCAGAATCCCGAAGCGGTGCTGCCGGTGATCCGAGCGGTGCTGGCCAAGGCACCGGCAGTGACCGGCGTGCAGACCTTCCGCGCGCAATATCGATTGCAGGCACTGAAGGCCCTCTGCGACGAGGCTCTGGAAAATCTCGACTGCGTACTGACGCCGACCATCGGCCGTCCGGTGACCCTGGCCGAGCTTGCGGCCGAGCCGGTGCTGCGCAATTCCGAACTCGGCTATTACACCAACTTCATGAACCTGCTCGACTACGCCGCCGTCGCCGTGCCGACCGCGTTCATGAGCAATGGTTTGCCGTGGGGCGTGACGTTGTTCGGGCGGGTATTTACCGACCAGTATCTGTTGAGCGTGGCCGATGCCTTGCAGCGCCAGCAGGACAGCGCCCTGCCAGTTCCGGCAAACCCTGCGCGCAATGACCGCGCTCGATTGGTGGTGTGTGGCGCGCACCTGCAAGGGCTGGCGTTGAACTGGCAACTGACCCAGCGTGGCGGGCGTCTGCTGGAAACCACGTTCAGTTCGCCGGACTATCGACTGCACGCCCTCGCCGGCGGCCCGCCATTGCGGCCGGGGATGGTGCAGGTCAAGGACGGCGGCGTGGCGATTGCCGTGGAGGTGTGGGAGTTGCCGAGCAGTGAGCTGGGCTCGTTTCTCACCGGGATTCCGGCGCCGCTGGGGCTGGGCAAGGTGCAACTGGCGGATGGGCGCTGGGAGAGCGGGTTTATCTGTGAGCCGTATGGGTTGGAGGGTGCGGTGGATATCAGTCATTTGGGGGGATGGCGGGCGTATCTGGCATCCCGGGGCTGATCCGAAAGCTCGCCCTCACCCTGGCCCTCTCTCCAGGGAGAGGGCCAGGGTGAGGCGATTGTCCATCGGTTGCCATTGGCTGATACCGAGTCGATCACAGATTTTCCATCACCCACAATCCAGCTCCCTCTCCCCTGGGAGAGGGCTGGGGTGAGGGGCTGCGATTTTCCTGACACACCGCTACGTCATATCCCCCGCCATTTCAGGCACAAATCCCGCAGTGTTTTCCCGACCATCCCACTAGAATGCATCCCATCGGGCCACTGCCAACGGATCTGCCATGCCGCTTCGTTCTCCCTTGTACTCGCAACGCTCACTGGTGCTCACCCTCGTCGCCCTGCTCGGCGCCGGCTTTCTCGCCACCTCGCTGTTGAGCTACTTCGCGTCCCGCGAGTCGATCCGCGACAACATCGTCAACACTGAACTGCCACTGACCTCCGACACGGTCTATTCGGAAATCCAGAAAGACCTGGTCCGGCCGATCCTGATTTCCTCAATGATGTCCCGTGACACGTTCATGCGCGACTGGGTGGTCGACGGCGAGCAGAATCCCGAGCAGATGACCCGCTATCTCGATGAGGTCATGACCCATTACGGCGCCTACACGGCGTTCTTCGTTTCCAATGCCACGCTCACCTACTACCACGCCAAGGGCGTGCTCAAGCAGGTCAAAGTCGATGAACCGCGCGACACCTGGTACTTCCGCGTGCGCGACATGCAGGACCCGTACGAGATTAACGTCGACCCGGATCTGGCCAACAAGGACAACCTGACGTTCTTCATCAACTACAAGGTCTACGACTACCACAACCGCTTCATCGGTGCCGCGGGCGTGGGCCTGACCGTGGACGCGGTGATCAAGCTGATCGACAAGTATCAACAGCGCTATCAACGCAGCGTGTACTTCGTCGATACCTTCGGCCGCCTCGTATTGACCGGTGCCGAGGGTGGCCCGGAAGGCGCGCACATCGGCCAGAGTCTTGGCGAACTGGAGAGCATGAAAAGTCTGGTCAGCCAGTTGCCCAAGCCGCACAGCGGCAGCTACGAATATTCCACTCAGGGCCAGGGGCATTTTCTCAACGTGCGGTTTATCCCCGAGTTGAACTGGTACCTGTTCGTCGATAAACGCGAGGACGGCGCGCTGAGCGAGATCCGCCAGTCGCTGTATCTCAATCTGCTGATCTGCCTGCTGGTGACATTGATCGTGCTGGCCTTGCTCAATCGAGTGATCAAGCGCTTCCAGGCGAAGATTCAGGCGCACGCCACCCTCGACAGTCTCACTGAACTGCCGAACCGACGCGGCTTCGACATCCTCGCCGCGCAAGCGCTGCACGAGGCCCAACGGGAAACCAAGCCGCTGACCGCGTTGTTGCTCGACCTCGACCACTTCAAAGCCTTGAACGACACCTATGGACACATGGCCGGCGATCAGGTGTTGATCGGTTTCGCCCGCGACCTGCAAAGTTGCCTGCGTCACGCCGATATCGTCTGCCGCTGGGGCGGTGAAGAGTTCATCGTTCTGTTGAAAGACACCGACGGCGAGACCGGGCAGAAAATTGCCGAGAAGATCCGCCAGCACGTCGAACAACACGAATATGCCTACGATGGCCACAGCCTGCATCTGACCGTGAGCATCGGCGCCACCACCGTGCAACGCGATGACACCTTGCACACTCTGCTGTCCCGGGCCGATCATGCGATGTACCGCGCCAAGCAAACCGGGCGCAACCGCACCTGCATGGAAATGCCGCACTCGACCTATGCCTGATAACGACGTCAAACCCGATCACTGCCCGGCCTGCGGTGCGCGCAACGATTGCAGCCTCGCCGACCCGCGCACCGCCGACCGCGAATGCTGGTGCTATGGCGTGACCATCGACCCGGCGGTGCTCGAAGCGCTGCCGGCCGAACTGCGCAATCAAGCCTGCCTGTGCCCGCGCTGCGCACAGGTCGAAGCGCAACTGCAAGCAGGCCGGCGGCCGATCCCGTAAGATGCGCGGCCCTTTGTTTGTTGAATCCTGACCATGCGCGTCGACCGCTTCCTCAGCAATCTGCCCCGCTACAACCGTCAGCAGGTTCGCCTGTTGCTGGTGGAAAAGCGCGTGCGGATTGACGGAAAAGTCGTCAGCGACCCGCACAGTGAGGTGCTGGAATTCAGTCGGGTCGAAGTCGACGATGAGGTGCTGCAAAGCGGTAAACCGGTGCGCTATTTCATGCTGCACAAACCGCCGGGTTGCGTCAGCGCCACCCGCGATCCGCAGCATGCGACCGTGCTCGACCTGCTCGATGAACCGCACAAGGACGATCTGCACATCGCCGGACGTCTGGATTTCAATACCACCGGGCTGATGCTGATCACCAATGACGGCGCCTGGTCGCGGCGCCTGACGCAGCCGCAAACCAAACTGGCGAAGGTCTATTACGTCGAAACCGAACAGCACATCGACCCGAGCTACGCGCTGAAATTTGCCGAAGGCATTTACTTCGCTTTTGAAGATCTGACCACGCAACCGGCGCAGCTTGAGCTGCTCGGCCCACGCTCGGCGCGACTGAGCATCGTTGAAGGCCGCTACCATCAGGTCAAGCGCATGTTTGGGTTTTTCAACAACAAAGTCCTGCGCCTGCACCGCGAATCCATCGGCGAACTGACCCTCGATCACGCGCTAAAACCGGGCGAATACCGCGCTTTGCGCACCGAAGAGATTCATTTGTTCTAAGCCGGCGACCGCTCAGCCGAAGTTGTCGAACAATTCGCCGACGGCACTTGCGTGATCCTGAGTCCCCTGCTTGAATCAGGACGTCGGCCGAAATGTGACCGATGAGTCACCACATACTTCCAAGAAACTTTTTGTCGGTCGTCTGCCCTCAAGGGCTGCGCCTCAGCCGGCAATCTGCCCGCCAATAACAACACCCGTCGACCTGCCGTACCGGATCGACATGGGCCAGCAAATTTCAGGCGTATGCCTACCTGTCACAAAGCTCGTGCAATCTCGATTGCGCGCATACCCGCTTGCTTGCCAGGAGTCTTATGACATGAGGCCAGAAATCGCTGTGCTGGATATACAGGGTCAGTATCGGGTTTACACGGAGTTCTATCGCGCAGACGCCGCAGAAAAGACCATCATTCTGGTCAACGGCTCGATGGCCACGACTGCGTCGTTTGCACAGACCGTGAAAAACCTGCACCCGCAATTCAACGTGGTCTGCTATGACCAGCCCTACGCGGGTCGGTCAAAAGCCCACAACCGGCATGAGAAACATCTGACGAAGGAAGTCGAAGGGCAGATTCTGCTGGAGCTGATCGATCACTTCGCCGCCGAACACGTGCTGTCCTTCTCCTGGGGCGGCGCCGCCACTCTGGTCGCCCTCGCCCAGCAACCGCGGCGCATTGAAAAAGCCGTGATCAGCTCGTTCTCCCCGGTAATCAATGCGCACATGCTCGATTACCTTGAGCGCGGCGTCGATTACCTCGGCAGCCGCGACGGCGACCGGGTCGGTCATCTGGTCAACAACACCATCGGCAAACACCTGCCGTCGCTGTTCAAGCGCTTCAACTATCGCCATGTCAGCAGCCTCGCCGAGCATGAGTACGGGCAGATGCACTTTCACATCAACGACGTGCTGCACAGCGATCGCCAGTGCTATCTGAATGCGGCGAAAAAGATCAGCGTGCCGGTGCTGTTCCTGAATGGCGAATGGGACGAATACACCGCCGCTGAAGACGCACGCCTGTTTGGCAATCACGTCGCCCACAGCAGCTTTACCACCCTGCAAGCCACCGGGCACTTCCTCGACATGGAGCACAAAGCCGCCTGCCGCGACAGCCAGAACGCCCTGCTCGGCTTTCTGAAACCTGCGCCGCAAGCCAGCCGAACGCGCTACTCGTTTGTGCAGGATCACCATGCCCTGGCCATTTGAAACAGCGTCATCGCGGGCAAGGCTGCAAGCTGCAAGTGCCTGTTGCACCGGCGCAGTCCTTGTTCGCGATCGACCGATTTCTGCGCGGCAAAGCCCTCGCAGAGAAAAGAAAACTTCAAATCCGTGGCCGAGTCTGGTACAAAGTCAGCCGCTCTGAGCGGGTATAGTTTAGTGGTAGAACGAAAGCTTCCCAAGCTTTAGATGAGGGTTCGATTCCCTCTACCCGCTCCACCGAATATTGATCTCGCGTTGTGTTGTCCGACGAGGGATGCAGGAATAGAAAAAGCCGGCCTTGATGGCCGGTTTTTTTGTGGGTGGGGTTTCAATCTCAGCGTCAACAACCTACCGGAGCAATGCTGCTCCCCGTCTGCAGCTTACTTCTCGAAATCCAGATGCAGCCTCGCCAGTACATTGAAGATCGGCTCCCCGGCTTTGTGCGGGACGTTCAATCGAGTGAATACTTTCTTCCAGTTGGCGAGCGCAGCGAGAGTCTGCTCGATATATTCCTCGGCCTTGAGGTATTTGTAATCCTTGCAGATCTCCATGATTCGCTTGCGCGTAGGCGTGCCGGGAGTGCGGCCACCGAAGTCAGTGGTGTGCTCGCCCATGGCGTTTGCGAAGGTCAGGTCGTATGCCGGGGACAGCGTCCAGGTTTCTCTCTCGCCTTTTTTTTCAGGATTGTGGCAGAGAAAGGCAAAGTTCTTCGCATGGTCGTCATGGTTGTGAGACAGCGCATTGAAGATCATTAACCTGGCCATCTTTTCCACTTCGACGGAGCTTCTGGTCAACACCTGAGTGAGCTTGAGCAGGTTCGGGTAGTCGATGGATGACAATGCGCGGTAGTCCGCGTACATGAGCGCCGAGACGGTCATCATGTGAATCTTGCGCTCGCCGTCGCGATCGAAGCGCTTGGTTGCGAAGAAACGCTCAAGCTCGCCGCCAGGCATCTGCACATTCAGAAGATCCGATTCAGCCATGGTCACTCCGGCGGCACGAGCCATCTCGGCATAGGCGAGTTCGATGCCGCCGGTTTCAATCGGTTCGTACAATGCCCTGAACTTCACGATCCAATGTGCATAGCCCTCGGGCAGGGCATCAAAGGCCGAAATTGCGTGATTTTTGTCGGCAGACAGCGCCACGATTGCCTTCGGTCGTGCGCCCCCCGGTGAGCCACCGGCCAGTCGCAATTTGGTAAGCACCGCAGGGGTCTTACCCTCTTGAACTTCGATTGAAGCTTCGTAGAGTTGGCAAATATCCAAAGGGCCTGTGAGCTCTGTTTTTTCCGCCTTCGGCTGATATTCAAACGCACCCATACTGCGCTCGCCCATATAAGCAAGGCGATCAAGCGCTGTGAGGGTTAGGTGGGTGCCGTCACCGAAGGTGCTGTCGAAATATCGATCCATCAGCAGCATGCCCCAGCCGTCAGGCAGTGAATCGGCGAACGGTCCGTGTAGCCCTTCGAAGAGGCTGGTGTTCCTGGCCAACTGGGGCTTTTCGTCCCAAGCCATTGTCAGCGGCGAAAGATTGTAGCCAGTGGCAAGCCAACCCGGATCGTAAGCGAAGTAAATCCCCCGGCCCGCGACTCTGACCAGCTCACCAACCTTAGCGCCCTCTTTCAAAACATTCAGCGCTTCTGTGTGTTTGAAAGGCTTGATCATCAGCGCATCCCTCTCTTGCGCCTGGCATTCTTCAGCTCATCCAGCGAGCTCGGTTGCTCTGGTTTGAACAGCTTGGTCACAGCGTTGAGTTCATCAAGCGCAGTGGCTATCAGGATCAAAGCCTCCAACGTCACGAGCCCGGTCGCTTCGAATCGCTTGATGGTGGATTCGGAAACCCCCGCCTTTTCCGCGAGCGTCTTGCGGGAAAGGTTTTTGGAGAGCCGCAGGATTTTGGCGTTTTCTCCGACATTTCTAGCGATCTCAGCCGGCGAGTGAAGCAAATGCATGAATGACATGGCAAACCCTTCCAATTCTTAAGGATCTTAATAGAGCCATTGTAGCCATCTAACCTCCCTTAAGGATCAGATATGACCATTTTTGAAAAATTTCACTAATTTCGTGGAGCAATAGAGATCTTCGGATTGCTACACAGCTGACACTGAGGATTACGCGGTTGGGTCACGCGTGGCCGCTTTTGTCACCGCGAATCTTACTCTCCGCAATGCAGTCATATTTGGCAACGTAATGATGAACACAGCGTTTGTTGTGCCGTTCAAGATCGCCGCTCATGTGGTTACCAAAGCGGACATCATTTATGGACATCAAACCCATTCGGAGCACTGAAGACTTGTCCGCAGCATTGCTGCGTATCGAGCAGATTTGGGGCGCTGAGATGAACTCGCCGGAAGGCGATGAATTGGAAATTCTCGCTCGGCGGGTGGGCGAGTATGAGGAGCAGCAATTCCCGATTCCCCCTTCCGAGCCCTTTCAAGAGGACAAACCTGGTATTGATCAGCGGTTTTGACGCTGCACTAGCCGAAAAACCGGTCGCAACGACCGGTTACTTTTTACTCGGAAATCAACGCCGGCTAACCCACCGGCACCACATTATCCAGCACCTGATTCACCGCCAGCTCGCCCAGCATGACGACCTGGGCGATGCCGAGCAGGGTTTTGCGCTGGCTGCCGTCGAGCAAGGCGGCAAAGTCGCCGAGCATGACGCTGGCCGAGCCGAGGGACTCGCTGGCGTTGACCAATAGCGACTCGGTATCGGTGCCCGGATTAACCATGAACATGCTGCTGGCCTGGTACGGCGGTGAGCTTGTTTTTGGTGGGATGAGATAGTGGTCGAGGGCGCGTTCGGCGGCTTCGTGGAGTTTTTTCGAATCGAGGGACTCGTAAGGAGAGGCCGGATCGGTTTCCGGCGGATTTGGCGTTACTTTGAACACGGGGCGGTACCTTTCATTTGAGCCGCATCCACCACGCTACTAAACGGGAGGGTGGCGGCTGTACGCAAGTTAGTAGACCGGACCCATCCCCCATCCGGCGCACCCGAAGGCGCCATGCGCACAGCCACCATAAAATACAGGCACGCGCCTGATTCAACGGAACTCGTGCAACCGTTACGAGGAGGACATTACCGGGCTACTAAACCCGATCACTGGAAATCAGTGACGCGAACCAAGTTACCGACCGCCCTCCAGGCGCACAAGCCGGCGGATTCTGGCGTACCGGTAGGCAGCGGCGCAAGGATTTGTAGGCATCGGGACGTAACGCGGTTCGACTTTAAACAGCCATGGCGCACCACGTGTAAAAGCCTGGAAAACAGAAGGAAATTTCCGACGAGCTCAGCGTGAACGAGTTGAAAGGATGCCAGAGGACGATGATGGTGGCGGTGCAGCGGTGATCGGATTTGCATGCGCCAAGAGGCCCCTCACCCTAGCCCTCTCCCGAGGGAGAGGGAACCGACCGGATTGCTTTCAAGGGATGCGCCGACCTGAGATAACGTGGCGATCTCAAGAAAGTTAGAGGTGTGATTCAGCGAGTCGCAACAATAAACAGCCGTGGAAACGGCAGCAGCACCGAGCCGTCAGCCAAGGCCGGATAAGCCTTGGCAACTTCCGCCAGATACCGCTGCAGATACTGCGCCCGTTCCTCCTCGGTCAACGGGCTCAGGAATGGAATCAACCCGCTGCCCTTGAACCACTCCACCACCCCCGCCGCCCCGTCCCGAAGTTGGTGGTGATAAGTGGTGCGCCAC
>NZ_JAFGYL010000027.1:0-55818 GCF_017491835.1 Pseudomonas sp. 67(2021) | reverse complement strand
GGCTGGTCCCACCCATGTCCCTCCCCTCCCAAGTACGCCTGATCGAAGTCGGCCCGCGCGATGGCCTGCAGAACGAAGCCCAACCGATCAGCGTCGCCGACAAGGTGCAACTGGTCGATGCGCTGAGCGCCGCCGGGCTTGGCTACATCGAAGTCGGCAGTTTCGTTTCGCCGAAATGGGTGCCGCAGATGGCCGGATCCGCCGAAGTGTTCGCGCAGATCCAGCGCAAACCTGGCGTGACCTACGGCGCACTGGCGCCGAACCTGCGCGGCTTTGAAGACGCGCTCGCCGCCGGGGTCAAGGAAGTCGCGGTGTTCGCCGCCGCCTCCGAGGCGTTCTCGCAGCGCAACATCAATTGCTCGATCAGCGAAAGCCTGGCGCGGTTTGCGCCGATCATGGAGGCCGCCAAACAACACGGCGTTACCGTGCGCGGTTACGTTTCCTGTGTGCTGGGCTGCCCGTATGAAGGCACGGTTGCGCCGGAGCAAGTGGCGATGGTCGCCCGTGAGCTGTACGCGATGGGCTGCTATGAAGTGTCGCTGGGCGACACCATCGGCACCGGCACGGCGGGCGCGACCCGGCGCCTGTTCGAGGTGGTCTCGGCGCAGGTGCCACGGGACAGACTCGCCGGGCATTTCCACGACACCTATGGCCAGGCCATGGCCAACATCTACGCCAGCCTGCTCGAAGGCATTGCGGTGTTCGACAGCTCTATCGCCGGCCTCGGCGGCTGCCCGTACGCCAAAGGCGCGAGCGGTAACGTTGCCACCGAGGACGTAGTGTACCTGCTCGATGGCCTGGGCATCGAGACCGGTATCGACCTGGACGCCTTGATTGCCGCGGGCCAGCAGATCAGCGCAGTGCTCGGCCGTCCGAGCGGTTCGCGGGTGGCCAAGGCGCGCAGCGCGCAGTGAGGTGTTACCGCTGCGTCAGCGATGTGGGCAAAAGCGAGTAACACGGAAACAAATTGTCTGGCTTTGCCTGGAGTCGAAAAAGCCTGAAAAAGTTAAGCCGTTGATTTATAAAGGCTTTTAAAAGTTGGCACGACACCTGCTATCTCTATCGCATAACAAGAATAAAAAGCCGCAAACCAATAAAAACAAGACGAAACGACTCTGACATAACAAGAACAACACGGCAGAGACGCAGCTAACAGATTTTTTTGGAGAAGGTGTGCTTTTCAGGGTGCTCTCAGGAGTGACCCGCAACCGGGCAGAGAACAATAAAACTACCTTCAGGTAGCTCCCGAATCGGTTGGATCGTTAAACGAGAAAGCAGATCAGCGCTCAAAAAAATACGTTTGCTCTTGACCCCGGATGGGGGTCGCCAAAAAGCTGTACAGGGCCACGGTTGCCAAAAACAACAACAGACCGACCCTCAATAATAAAAAGAGCACGCAACGACAAATTAAAGGGGAGCTTCGGCTCCCCTTTGTGCTTTCTGTGATTCGTCTCTCTATCACTGCATCCCTGTGGGAGCGAGCCTGCTCGCGAAAACGGTGTATCAGACACATTTACGCTGAATGACACACCGCATTCGCGAGCAGGCTCGCTCCCACAGAAGTTTTTTGATTATCCCTCGATTGTTTTCAGCTCCTCGATACTGATCTCGCGCATCCTGAACTTCTGGATCTTGCCCGTCACCGTCATCGGAAACGCGTCGACGAATTTGAAGTAACGCGGTGTCTTGAAATGGGCGATGCGTTCCTTGCACCAGGTTTGCAGCTCCAGCTCCGAGGCGCTGTGGCCGGGGTGGAATTTGATCCAGGCGACGATTTCCTCACCGTAGCGCGAGCACGGAATACCGATCACCTGCACGTCGGCCACCGCCGGATGGGTGAAGAAAAACTCCTCCAGCTCACGGGGATAAACATTCTCGCCGCCACGAATGATCATGTCCTTGTTACGCCCGGCGATGTTGACGTAACCCTCCTCGTTCATGCTCGCCAGGTCGCCGGTGTGCATCCAGCCGGCCTCATCGATGGCTTCGGCGGTGGCCTGCGGGTTGTTCCAGTAACCGAGCATCACGCTGTAACCGCGCGTGCACAATTCGCCAATGGTGCCGCGCGGCACGAGGTTGCCGGCGGTGTCGATGATCTTGCTTTCCAGTTGCGGCTGGGTGCGCCCGACCGTGGTGACGCGCAATTCCAGCTCATCCGCCGGCCCGGTCTGCAACGATACCGGACTGGTTTCGGTCATGCCGTAGGCGATCTGCACTTCGCTCATGTGCATCTCGTTGATCACCCGGCGCATGACCTCGATCGGACAAGTGGCGCCGGCCATGATCCCGGTGCGCAGGCTCGACAGGTCGAAGGTCTGCCGCTGCGGCTGATCGAGCATGGCGATGAACATGGTCGGCACACCGTACAGCGCCGTGGCTTTTTCCTCGGCCACCGCTTGCAGGGTCAGCGCCGGATCGAAAGCGTCGTTGGGGTAAATCATCGTGCTGCCATGGGTGACGCAACCGAGGTTGCCCATGACCATGCCGAAGCAGTGATACAGCGGCACCGGAATCACCAGACGATCGGCAGCCGTCAGGCCGAGGCTTTCGCCGACCATGTAGCCGTTGTTGAGAATGTTGTAGTGACTGAGGGTCGCGCCCTTGGGGAAACCGGTGGTGCCGGAGGTGTACTGGATGTTCACCGGTTGATCGAAATGCAGACTGGCGCTGCGTTCGCGCAGCTGTTCGGACAAGACGCTGGCGGCCAGATCGCTGAGCTGCGACCACGGCAGAAAACCGGGCGGCGGATTGGCATCGAGGCTGATCACGCCGCGCAGCTCCGGCAGGCGCTCGCTGCGCAGCTGACCGATGGCGTGCTCGGCCAATTCTGGCGCCAGGCTCTGGAGCATTGCGTGGTAATTCGAGGTTTTGAATGCTCCGGCGCAGACCAGCCACTGACAGCCGGATTGCTTGAGCACGTACTCGAGTTCGGAGCTGCGATAGGCGGGATTGATATTGACCAGGATCACGCCGATCTTCGCCGTGGCGAACTGGGTAATGCACCACTGCGCGCAATTCGGCGCCCAGATGCCGAGGCGATCGCCGGTCTGCAAGCCCAGTGCGAGCAAGGCCCTGGCCTGCTCATCCACCGCGTCGGCCAGTTGCCGCCACGAATACCGCAGCCGTTGATGGCGCACCACCAACGCCTCGCCGTCCGGGTGTTGCGCGACAGTCTGATCGAAGCGCTGACCAATGGTCATCGCCAGCAGGGCTTGGTCCTGAGAGCCACGGCTGTAGCTGCGCTGCGGGTTTGCACTGGGTTGATCCATGACGACCCCTATTGTCTTTATTAGTGGGTTTTCCCGGTTTTGAATCCCTGTGGGAGCGAGCCTGCTCGCGAATACGCTGCGTCATTCAGCCTTGGGGGCGACTGATACAGCGCTTTCGCGAGCAGGCTCGCTCCCACCAGAAACAAACCGATATCTGATCCTGAACTGCCCTTACTCTCGCCCAAGTTGACGCTTACGTAAAGCCGATTGACAGTCGAACTGTGGAAGCTTTACGTTAACGTAAAGCTGAACGCCGATTCGTCGTGCGCTCCACCCGATAAAAAAGCCAAAAGGTGACCCATGAGCTATCCATCCCTGAATTTCGCCCTCGGTGAAACCATCGACATGCTGCGCGATCAGGTGCAGTCCTTCGTCGCCGATCAGATCGCCCCGCGTGCCGCGCAGATCGACCACGACAACCTGTTCCCCGCCGACATGTGGCGCAAATTCGGTGACATGGGCCTGCTCGGCATCACCGTGCCGGAGGAGTACGGCGGCGCGGGTCTGGGTTATCTGGCGCACGTAGTGGCGATGGAAGAAATCAGCCGCGGCTCGGCGTCGGTGGCGTTGTCCTATGGCGCGCACTCCAACCTTTGCGTCAACCAGATCAACCGCAACGGCAATCACGAACAGAAAAGCAAATACCTGCCGAAACTGATCAGCGGCGAGCACGTCGGCGCCCTGGCGATGAGCGAGCCCAACGCCGGTTCCGATGTGGTCTCGATGAAGCTGCGCGCCGACAAACGCGGCGACCGCTTCGTCCTCAACGGCAGCAAAACCTGGATCACCAACGGTCCGGACGCCAATACCTACGTGATCTACGCCAAGACCGACCTGGAAAAAGGCCCCCACGGCATCACCGCGTTCATCGTCGAGCGGGACTGGAAAGGCTTCAGCCGCAGCAACAAGTTCGACAAGCTCGGCATGCGTGGCTCCAACACCTGCGAGCTGTTTTTCGACGATGTCGAAGTACCCGAGGAGAACATTCTCGGCGTGCTCAACGGTGGCGTGAAAGTGTTGATGAGCGGCCTCGATTACGAACGCGTGGTGCTCTCCGGCGGCCCGACCGGAATCATGCAGTCGTGCATGGACCTGATCGTGCCGTACATCCACGACCGCAAACAGTTCGGCCAGAGCATCGGCGAATTCCAACTGATCCAGGGCAAAGTCGCCGACATGTACACCCAGCTCAACGCCAGCCGCGCTTATCTGTACGCGGTGTCCCAGGCCTGCGAGCGCGGCGAAACCACGCGCAAGGACGCGGCCGGGGTGATCCTCTACACCGCCGAACGCGCCACGCAAATGGCCCTCGACGCGATTCAGATTCTCGGCGGCAACGGCTACATCAACGAATTCCCCGCCGGTCGCCTGCTGCGCGACGCCAAGCTCTACGAAATCGGCGCCGGCACCAGCGAGATCCGCCGCATGCTGATTGGCCGTGAACTGTTCAACGAGACGAAATGAATCTCGTCGGCTGCAAGCCGCAGGCTACAAGCTGCAAGAGAACCACGCTCTCGCCCCAACTTGCAGCTTGCCGCTTGTAGCTAGAAGCTGCTTACGGAGTAAGCCCCATGATTCTGCACACTCAGCTCAACCCGCGCTCGGCGGAGTTCGCCGCCAACAGCGCGGCGATGCTCAAACAGGTCGACGCGCTGCACACCCTGCTCGCCCAAGTGGCGCAGGGTGGCGGCGTCAAAGCTCAGGAACGCCACACCTCGCGGGGTAAATTGCTGCCGCGCGAGCGCATCAATCGCTTGCTCGACCCCGGCTCGCCGTTTCTCGAAATCAGCCAACTTGCCGCCCATGCGGTTTACGGCGAAGACGTTCCGGCTGCCGGGGTGATCGCCGGCATCGGTCGCGTTGAAGGCGTTGAATGCATGATCGTCGCCAACGATGCGACGGTGAAAGGTGGCTCGTATTACCCGCTCACCGTGAAAAAACACCTGCGCGCGCAGACCATCGCCCAGCAGAATCGCCTGCCGTGCATTTATCTGGTGGATTCCGGTGGCGCCAACCTGCCGCGTCAGGACGAAGTGTTTCCGGATCGCGAGCACTTCGGGCGGATCTTTTTCAATCAGGCCAACATGAGCGCCATGGGCATCCCGCAGATCGCCGTGGTCATGGGCTCGTGCACCGCCGGCGGCGCGTATGTGCCGGCGATGGCGGACGAAGCGATCATGGTGCGCAACCAGGCGACGATTTTCCTCGCCGGCCCGCCGCTGGTGAAAGCCGCGACCGGTGAAGTGGTCAGCGCCGAAGACCTCGGCGGCGCCGATGTGCATTGCAAGACTTCTGGTGTGGCCGACCATTACGCCGAGAACGATGAACACGCCCTCGCCCTCGCCCGCCGCAGCGTTGCCAACCTCAACTGGCGCAAGCTCGGCGAGGTGCAGCAGCGCACGCCGATTGCGCCGCTGTACGCCAGCGACGAGTTGTACGGCGTGGTTCCGGCTGACGCCAAGCAGCCATTCGATGTGCGCGAAGTGATCGCGCGGCTGGTGGACGGTTCGGTGTTCGATGAATTCAAAGCGCTGTTCGGCACCACGCTGGTATGCGGTTTCGCGCACTTGCACGGCTACCCGATCGCGATTCTGGCAAACAACGGCATCCTCTTCGCCGAAGCCGCGCAGAAAGGCGCGCACTTCATCGAACTGGCCTGCCAGCGCGGCATCCCGCTGCTGTTTCTGCAGAACATCACCGGTTTCATGGTCGGCCAGAAGTACGAAGCCGGCGGCATCGCCAAACACGGCGCGAAACTGGTGACCGCAGTGGCCTGCGCCAAGGTGCCGAAATTCACCGTGATCATCGGCGGCAGCTTCGGTGCCGGCAACTACGGCATGTGCGGGCGCGCTTACGATCCGCGTTTTTTGTGGATGTGGCCGAACGCGCGGATTGGCGTGATGGGCGCCGAACAGGCCGCCGGTGTGCTGGTGCAGGTCAAGCGCGAACAGGCCGAACGCAGCGGTCAGGCGTTCAGCGCCGAGCAGGAGACCGAGATCAAGCAACCGATTCTCGATCAGTACGAAGAACAGGGTCACCCCTATTATTCCAGCGCACGGCTGTGGGACGACGGCGTCATCGACCCGGCGCAGACCCGCGATGTATTGGCCCTGGCCCTGTCCGCGTCGCTGAACGCGCCAATCGAACCGAGCCGCTTCGGCGTGTTCCGGATGTGATGGGGAGAATCTGATGAACGACTTCAATACCCTCGAACTGCAAACCGATCCACGCGGTTTCGCGACGCTGTGGCTCAATCGCGCGGAGAAAAACAACGCCTTCAACGCCGAGATGATCCGCGAACTGATCCTCGCCCTCGACAAGGTCGCCAGCGATTCGAGCCTGCGTTTCCTGCTGCTGCGCGGGCGCGGCAAGCACTTCAGTGCCGGCGCTGACCTGGCGTGGATGCAGCAATCAGCGGAACTTGATTACCACACCAACCTCGACGACGCCCGCGAGCTGGCCGAGCTGATGTACAACCTCGCCAAACTGAAAATCCCCACGCTGGCTGTGGTTCAGGGCGCGGCGTTTGGTGGCGCGCTGGGCTTGATCAGTTGCTGTGACATGGCGATCGGCGCCGATGACGCGCAGTTCTGCCTGTCGGAAGTGCGCATCGGCCTGGCACCGGCCGTGATCAGCCCGTTCGTGGTGCAGGCGATCGGTGAACGGGCGGCGCGGCGTTATGCGCTGACTGCCGAGCGCTTCAGCGGGCAGCGGGCGCGGGAGATCGGCTTGCTCGCAGAAAGCTATCCTGCGGCGGAACTGGAGCAACAGGTCGAACAGTGGATCGACAACCTGTTGCTCAACAGCCCCGCCGCCATGCGCGCCAGCAAGGACTTGCTGCGCGAAGTCGGCAACGGCGCGCTGACCCCGGCCCTGCGCCGCTACACCGAAAATGCCATCGCGCGGATTCGCGTCAGCCCTGAAGGCCAGGAAGGCTTGCGTGCCTTCCTGCAAAAACGCCCACCGAACTGGCAAGCCGCATCCACCAAGGAGTCGCGTTGATGAGCGCACCTGTGATTACCACCCTGCTGGTGGCCAACCGCGGCGAAATCGCCTGCCGCGTGATGCGCACCGCCAAGGCTCTGGGCCTGACCACCGTCGCCGTGCACAGCGCCACCGACCGCGATGCGCGGCACAGCCGTGAAGCCGATATCCGCGTGGATCTGGGCGGCAGCAAGGCTGCCGAGAGTTATCTGCAAATCGATAAATTGATCGCCGCCGCCAAGGCCAGCGGTGCCCAGGCGATTCATCCCGGCTACGGCTTTCTATCGGAAAACGCCGGATTCGCCCGCGCCATCGAAGCCGCCGGGCTGATCTTCCTCGGCCCGCCCGCCTCGGCCATCGATGCGATGGGCAGCAAATCCGCCGCTAAGGCGCTGATGGAAAAGGCCGGCGTGCCACTGGTGCCGGGCTATCACGGCGAAGCGCAGGACCTCGACACCTTCCGCGAAGCCTGCGAACGCATCGGTTATCCGGTGCTGCTCAAGGCCACTGCGGGTGGTGGCGGCAAAGGCATGAAAGTCGTCGAAGATGTCAGCCAACTCGCTGAAGCCCTCGCCTCGGCGCAGCGCGAAGCGCAATCGTCGTTTGGCGACTCGCGGATGTTGGTGGAAAAGTATTTGCTCAAGCCACGTCATGTGGAGATTCAGGTGTTCGCCGATCAGCACGGCAACTGCCTGTATCTCAACGAGCGCGATTGCTCGATCCAGCGTCGGCACCAGAAAGTCGTCGAAGAGGCCCCGGCGCCGGGTCTGACGCCCGAGTTGCGCCGGGCAATGGGCGAAGCGGCTGTGCGTTCGGCGCAGGCGATCGGTTATGTCGGCGCCGGCACCGTGGAGTTTTTGCTGGATGCGCGCGGCGAGTTTTTCTTCATGGAGATGAACACGCGGCTGCAAGTCGAGCACCCTGTGACCGAAGCAATCACCGGGCTGGATCTGGTCGCCTGGCAGATTCGCGTCGCCCGTGGGGAAGCGCTGCCGATCACCCAAGCGCAGGTGCCACTCAATGGTCACGCGATCGAAGTGCGCTTGTATGCCGAAGATCCGGCGAATGATTTCCTGCCGGCCACTGGGCGTCTGGACTTGTACCGCGAATCGGCACAGGGACCGGGGCGGCGGGTAGACAGCGGCGTTGAGGAAGGTGACGAGATCTCGCCCTTCTACGATCCGATGCTCGGCAAACTGATTGCCTGGGGTGAAGATCGCGAACAGGCGCGCTTGCGTTTGTTGAGCATGCTCGACGAGTTTGCGATTGGCGGGCTGAAGACCAACATCAATTTCCTGCGCCGGATCATCGCGCATCCGGCGTTTGCGGCGGCAGAGCTGGATACCGGGTTCATTCCGCGCTATCAGGAGCAATTGCTGCCAGCGCCGGGCGCGTTGAGCGATGAGTTCTGGCAGGCGGCGGCGCAGGCGTTTACGCAGAGTTTGCCGAAGCGTGCGCGGGCGGATGATCCCGCCTCCCCCTGGTCTTGCAGCAGTGGTTTGCGCGCAGGCTTGCCGGCGGAAATCACCTTGCATTTGAGCTGCGAGGGACAGGATCGCGCGTTGACCTTGAGAACCGCGGCCCATGCAAAACTGCAGGGCGAGGCGCTGACCATCGAGCATGAGGGCGTGCGCCGCACATTGCGGGCGATTCGTCAGGGCGGCGCGTTGTATCTGGAATGGGATGGCGAGTTGCGGCGCATCGAAGCGTTCGATCCGATCAGTGCCGTTGAAGCCAGCCACAGCCATCAGGGCGGTCTGACCGCGCCAATGAACGGCAGTATCGTGCGCGTGCTGGTCGAAAGGGGACAGTCGGTTGAGGCCGGGGCGCAACTGGTGGTGCTGGAAGCCATGAAGATGGAACACAGCATCCGCGCGCCGCACGCCGGTGTGATCAAAGCGCTGTATTGCCAGGAAGGCGATATGGTCAGCGAAGGCAGCGCTTTGGTTGAACTGGAAGAAGGATGAAATAAAAGGATCGACCCTCGCCTTGAGCGAGGATCGATTCGCTCAGTAACGCGCCGTTGCCTGAACCACCACGCCGATGATCCGGCATTCATCGGTTAGCAGGGTTTTCGGCCAGGTTGGATTGAGCGGCACCAAGTAACGCTGGCCGGCCTGTTCGTCGAGTTTGCGGAAAATCGCTTCTTCGCTGTCCGGCCACTGGGCGATCACCAGTTTGCCAGGCACTGCCTCCAACTCTGGGTCAACCAGAATCAGCATGCCCTCGGCAATGCTCTGGCCGCTCGGCGCGGTCATCGAATCCCCCGTCACCGTCAGCCAGAACGCGGCACCGCCACGAGCGTGGTAATCCGTCAGTTCGAAGCGCTGCTTCGCTGATGCTCCGGGATAGCTCGCCGCAGTGTCACGCACTTCGCACGGTGCACGCCAATCGCAGACCGGATAACGGAAGTACGGGTTGTACTTCTGCGCCAGCGGCATTTCGTCTTCCGGCGTCGGCTGCGGCTCGCGAATCACCAGAACGACTTCCAGGAAGTCCATTCCCAGCGCCTTGAGCACGCGGTTCATTTCGGTAACACCGGGTTCGCGACGCTTGTTCAGCCAATGACCGATCCCGCCCTGGGACATGCCGACGCGCTCTCCGAGCTCTGTTTGAGTGACTTTGAGTTCACTCATCTTGGCCTTGACCAACTCAATCCATTTATCCATGTGCCGCACCTTACGCGGACGTCTTCGACCGGCAAAACACATATTGTAGTATTTAAATTCTCGTCACAAATACAGGCGGTACTATCCTAAGGAAACGGACTTTCAATCGAACATGGAGTGACGTTTCATGATGAACATCAGCAGCAAAGACCTGCCCGATCTGCAAATCGACACCAGCTTCACTTCCCCTCAAGGCAATGCCGCCGCACAGCGCGCGCTGGACTACTACTTGAAACCGGCTGTTTCAGAACCCGAGACGGACGAACGTTTTTTCAATGTCAAAGGCCATCTCAGCGGCGAGGAAGCGCTGGTGCATGCCTCGGACCTGTTGCGATGTGCAGCCGCCACCGCGTTCAAGGCCGCAGAAAACCTTCAAGGCACCAATCGCGATCTGGCCTTTTCGGTGGTGCACATGGTGGATATGGCGCGGGCGATGGTCGACCATTCGATCGACAACGACGAAGTCACGGCGGACAAGGTACGGGCGGGCAGGAAAGAATTTTCCCATCGCGCAGATAAAAACATTTGACTTGCAAATGATAATGATTATTATTGCAAGCAGCTGGTCGCGAGATCAGTCGATGGACCAGAGACCTTAGGTCGGTCTTCTGGACTATCTCCTCATCAGGCTAATCACGGTTTTTGACCCGGCTTTTTGCCGGGTCTTTTTTTGCCCGTTTTTCGGGCTTGTGTCTTCAGGCTAATGAAGTCTTTAGGTGCTGCAAATTCGATGGCGCGGATAATATCAAAAGAATATTGATTGGCAAGCCGAGCCCGGCCACATTGGGCAAAACTAATGGCAATCAGCACTTGAGAATCAATCGCATAGCCTCTAAGCTGCTGGCGCGTCACGGAAGACGCCCCCCGCTACGCCCGCAATTCCCCTCGGTTTCAGCCCTGCCTGCGTGTAAAGTACCGGTCATAAAAATCCTGCTCTGGAAGCGATTATGACCGTGGCTAAATCTTCGTTCGACATCAGCGCCAATTTCGACAGCGGCAATATCCAAGTCATCGACATCAGCAACCCGCTCAATCCGGTTCTGGCCATCCGCCCGGACACCCGCAGCGCTCATTTTCAGTGGTTCCACTTCAAGGCCAGCGGCCTGCATGTGCATCAGGAACACTGGTTTCGTCTGGTCAACGCCAGCCAGTCCTCCTATAACAAGGCCTGGACCGGCTATCAGGCAGTCGCCTCCTACGACCACGTCAACTGGTTCCGCATCCCCACCAGCTTCGAAGGCGACAGCCTGCGCTTTTGCCTCGAAGCCGAACAGACCCACGCCTGGTTCGCCTACTTCGAGCCCTACAGCCGCGGCCGCCACAACTGGTTGATCGAGCAGGCGCTGAGCAAGGCTGGCACCGAATTGCTGGCGACCGGCAAAAGTGTCGAGGGCCGCGACATTCAGCTGCTGCGCAAAGGCACCGGTGCCGAAGGCCAGCGCAAGATCTGGATCATTGCCCAGCAGCATCCGGGCGAGCACATGGCGGAATGGTTCATGGAAGGCGTGATTGAGCGTCTGGAGCGCCAGGACGATCCGGTATTGAACAAACTGCTGGCCAGCGCCGATCTGTATCTGGTGCCGAACATGAACCCGGACGGCGCCTTCCATGGCCATCTGCGCACCAATGCCATGGGTCAGGACTTGAACCGGGCCTGGCAGAACGCCAGCCGGGACATCAGTCCGGAAGTGCTTTTCGTCCAGCAGCAAATGGAAAAATATGGCGTCGATGCGTTTATCGACGTGCACGGCGACGAGGAAATCCCCCACGTCTTTACCGCCGGCTGTGAAGGCAATCCTGGCTTCACACCGCGCATAGAAAAGCTTGAAGAGCATTTCCGCAGCCATCTGAAGCACACCACCAAAGACTTCCAGACCACCTACGGCTACACCCGCGACGAACCGGGACAGGCCAACATGACCCTGGCCTGCAACAGCGTCGGGCAGAAATACGATTGTCTGTCGCTGACCCTGGAGATGCCGTTCAAGGACCACGACGACCACCCGGACAAGATCACCGGCTGGTCGGGCAAACGTTCCAAGCAATTGGGCAAGGATGTGCTGACCACCCTCGCCGACATGGTCGACACCCTGCGCTGATTCCCTCCTCTGTAACGACAAAAGATCGCAGCCGACCTGCGATCTTTTGCGTTACAGGGTCAGCCGCGATCACGCCCGCGCAACATGCTGTCGAGCACTTCGTCACGGCGTACCCAGCCATGAAACAGCGCCGCCGCCAGATGCAGCAGCACCGTCAGAAACAGCAGATACGCCAAATAGCCGTGCGACTTGCGCAGCAACGCAAACAGTTGCGCGTCAGCCGGCACAATCGACGGCAGATGCAGCGACGCCGTCAGCATCACCGGCTCGCCCGAGGCACTGATCATCGCCCAGCCGAGCAACGGCAACACCAGCATCAACGCATACAACAAGACGTGGGAAGCCTTGGCTGCCAGTACCTGCCAGCCCGGCAGATCATCCGGCAGCGGCGGTTGGCGGGTGGTGAAGCGCACCAGCAAGCGCACGATCACCAGCGCCAGAATCGCGATGCCCAGCGGCTTGTGCAAATGAATCAGCCATTCATGGCGAGACGACACCGAAGTGACCATGCCCGCGCCGATAAACAGCATGGCGATGATCATCAGCGCCATCAGCCAGTGCAGCAGGCGCGCCAGCAAAACGAAATGCGTCGGTTGCTTGCTCATGGACGAGCCTCCTGTTTGGCGGCGGGCAACTGGCTGACTTCGCTGGTGCGACGCAGGTAGGAATCGGCGTAGCCAGCAGAACGTGCGGCCAGCAGTGGATCTGCCGAGCCTTGAATCCCGGCCGGCAGCACCAGCGGGTCGTAGTTGATGTCGCGGCATTCACCGCTGAGCTGCGGCTGGGTTTTCTCCAGCACCAAAGTCCCGGCGTTCAGCACTTTGCGATTTGCGGGCCAGGTCTTGCTGGCATCGTTGACCGGGTCGTCGGCGTTGGCCAGGGTGATGTTCAACTGGAAGCGCAAGGGTGCGGCGGCCAGGCGTTGCACCAGGTCCTTCTCGAGAAAGTCCGCGCCTTCAGGGGCCGTGGCACCTGCCGCGTCCTGCGCCAACGGGGTCATGCTCCAGCGCACGGCCTGCTTTTTACCGTTGCCATCGACCAGATAGAACGCATTGATGCTGTTATAGGTTTCGGTCGCGTAGCTGGCCGAAGGCTTGGCGGTCTTTACCCACGTCAAGAACGGCACGGCTTCCGGGTGTGCAGCGAAGAACGCCGGCACTTTCGTCGGGTCGGGCTTGCCAGTGGCTGGATCCGGCGACTGCGCCTGCTGCAATTGGTAGAACGCTTCAGGCGTGCCCACCGGAAACACCGGCATGCTGTTCATGCCGGTGCGCCATTGCTGACCGTTCGCCTGGGTGAAGCGCAGCGCCAGACTGCGGATCGGTACGGCGCTGTCCGGCGCATAGGGATTGCCCGCCGGCAAGGCAAAACGCCCCACCACCGGTGTCTGCGGCAGGTTGAACACTTGTGCTGTAGAGAATGCCCGCGCCTCGCCGCTGCTTTCGAAATGGCCGATCACGCAGACACCCTTGGCGTGATTGCGACGAAAGCCGGGATGCACGCCGTTGTTCTTTTCCAGCACATCGACCAACGCTTTTGGCGTCAATCGTTGTGGGTCAAGGTTGCCATGCACGTAGGCAAACGCCCCGGCCACGGCGGCGACAATCACGGCAATGCCGCCCAGACGTAAAACCAGGCTCGCGGCGCTCAGTGGCTGGCGCGGCGGCCTGCCGGGCGGTGCAGCGTTGGGGGACGAGCGATCAACCATGAATATCTCCAGGCCATCGGCCACAAGTGGAAAGAATCAGCAAGACGCACCCCGTCCGGGTTTATTCCACGGCGCGGTATTTATTTTTGCGTACGGGGAATAACCTGCGCTGACGGGCGTCTTCCTAGTCCACAGCGTAGCGACCAGCAGACATTCATGAGCGAATTCGACGAACAGTTGAGAGAAATCATTCCCAGATTGCGCCGCTTCGCCGTGTCGTTGACGCGCAACAGCAGCAGCGCTGACGATCTGGTCCAGGCCAGCCTCGAGCGGGCGCTGTCGGCCTGGGGCGAGAAACGCGCTGAGGGCGACTTGCGCGCCTGGCTGTTCGCAATTCTCTATCGGCAATTTCTCGATGCGCACCGTCGCTCGCGGCGCTATGCGCGCATGCTGGAATTTTTCACCGGTCGCGACGATGCCGAGCCGTCGGTGGAACGCACCGTGATTGCCCAGTCGACCCTGCAAGCCTTCGAACGCCTGCCCACCGAACAGCGCGCTTTGCTGCTGATGGTCTCGGTGGAAGGTCTGTCCTATAAAGAGGTCGCCGAGATCCTCGGCGCCCCGATCGGCACCGTGATGTCGCGCCTGTCCCGCGCCCGCCAGGCCTTGCGCCAACTCAGCGACGGCGAAATCAGCAGCCCTTCCTTGCGGATACTCAAATGATCAGCCTGCCTCCCAGCGAACGAGATTTGCACGCCTACGTCGACCACCAGCTCAGCGACGCCGATCGGCGCGTGCTCGAGACCTGGCTGGCCAGCCACCCCGAAGAAGCGGCGCAGGTGCGCGCCTGGCAACGCGATGCCCAACAGTTGCGCGCAGCGCTGAGTGGCGCCTTGCAGCAACCGGCCAATCCGGCGCTCGACCCGATGATGATTCGCCAGCGCCGCCGCCAGCAGTCCCGTCGGCACCTGGCCAGCGCGGCGGTGCTGCTGATTGCCGTGAGCATTGGCGGTTTCAGTGGCTGGCAGGCCCGGGAAATGACCCTGGCGCGCCCTGCGCCATTGCCGATGACTGACGCGTTGCAAGCCTATCGCCTGATCGCCCAGCAAGGCGTACTGCCCGCCGATTACAAGGTCGACAGCGACGGCGACATGCAGCGTTGGCTCGACCGCTACTTCAGCGGTGCCGGGCGCTTGCCGGACTTGAAAGCTGCCGGATTCGAGCCGGTCAGCGGGCGCTTGCTCAGCACCGATGAAGGCGCGGCGGCGATGGTGATGTATGAGGATGGCAGCGGTCACAAAGTGAGCTTTTACCTGCGTCCACCGGGGCCGAAAAACACCCTGCTGCCGCGTGGCTCGCGCAGCGATGGCGATCTGCAGGCCGATTACTGGTCAGGGCCGGGCTACAACTATGCGGTGGTCAGCCCGACCGACTCGCCGGCGGCAGAGTTGCTCAAGCAATCGCCACCGTTCTGAAATCCACCTCTGGTAGGAGCTGACGAGTGCAACGAGGCTGCGATCTGTTGGTGGCAACCAAGATCAAAAGATCGCAGCCTCGTTGCACTCGTCAGCTCCTACAGGGAACCGTGCACATATTTCATGGAGCCGACGCCCGGGCTCTGGTTACACTTGGGCCACCGCGCTCGCTGTGGAGCCGGTCTGAAAAACCAGGAGCCTGTCCCGCGTGCCCGCCCGAACGCCGAAACGATCACGACTGAGCCAACGCTGGCCGTTGCTGCGCCGCCTGTTCGGCAAAGGCCTGCCCGCCAGCGCCGGGCACGATGCTCACGCCGCGACCATCCGCGATTATTTCCGCGACGAGGCCAAAAGCCAGGGCTACACCCTCAGCCGCAGTCAGCAGCAAGTCATCGACTGCATGGCGCAGCAAGCCAGCGTGCTGCTCGGCGACAGCGGCCACACCCCGCCGAGTCTGTACCTGTACGGCGCCGTCGGGCGCGGCAAGAGCTGGTTGCTCGACGGTTTCTTCCAGGCGCTGCCGATCACGCGCAAACGCCGCCTGCATTTCCATCAGTTTTTTGCCCGGTTGCACGACGGCATGTTCCGTCATCGCCAGGAGGAAGACGCGCTGGAAATCACCCTGGATGAGTTGCTGGAAGATTGCCAGGTGCTGTGTTTCGACGAGTTTCACGTGCATGACATCGGCGATGCGATGCTGATCACGCGGCTGTTCAAGGCCCTGTTCAAACGGCAGATCATGCTGCTGGTGACCTCCAACTATGCACCCGAGGGCCTGCTGCCCAATCCGCTGTATCACGCGCGCTTCAAACCGGTGATCGAGCTGATCAACACGCGCATGCAAGTGATGGAAGTCGGCGGCGCCCACGACTACCGCGCACTCAACCGCCAACACACGCATCAAGTGTTTACCCAAGGACATTACGTATGGCCGGCGACGGCAGCTCAACGTCAGACACTGGACCTGCCACCAGCCGACGCGCCTGCCCTTGCCCTCGAAGTTGGCAAGCGCCAGCTTCAGGCCCGTTTTTGCCAAGGCCGGCGAGTCGCGTTCACCTTCAACGACCTGTGCGAACAGCCAACGGCAGTGATGGATTATCTGCAACTGTGCCAGCGTTTCGACCAGTGGATCATCGATGACCTGCCGCAGCTTGGCGAATGTCCGATCGCCGTGCAGCAGCGCTTCATCAATCTGATTGACGTGCTCTACGATCAGGACAAACACCTGACCCTGCTCGGCCAACTGCCGCTGGGCCAGAGCCTGGAAGGTCACGCCATCGACCTGGCGCGCACGCGCAGCCGGTTGGGGCAATTGCAGGAAATTCACGCTCCCAACTGACTCCCTACCCTGTGAGAGCGAGCCCTGTGGGAGCGAGCCTGCTCGCTCCCACAAGGTCCCGGGACAACTCAAAATCCGTTCAGCATCCGCTTTACCGCTATCATGTCGCCCATTCCAGCGCCCCCGCGTCGCTCCACCGATCAATAGCGAAACCAGACATGCACACCCTTGCTCAACTGCGCGCCGGCGAACTGTCAGGCATCACCCGCCTCGACCTGTCTTGCGGGCTGACCGAATTCCCCAACGAAATTTTCCAACTGGCCGAGACGCTGGAAGTGCTCAACCTCAGCGGCAACGCGCTGAGCAGCCTGCCGGACGACCTGCATCGCCTGACCCGCCTGCGCGTGCTGTTCTGCTCCGACAACCAGTTCAGCGAACTGCCGGCCTGCCTCGGCCAGTGCACCGCGCTGACCATGGTCGGCTTCAAGGCCAACCGCATCGTCAATGTGCCCGGTGCCGCCCTGCCGCCGCAGCTGCGCTGGCTGATCCTCACCGATAACCGCATCGAAAGCCTGCCCAGCGAACTCGGTGAACGCCCCGCTTTGCAGAAGCTCATGCTCGCCGGCAATCGCCTGCAATCGCTGCCAGACTCCCTGCGCCACTGCCATCGGCTGGAATTGCTGCGCATCGCTGCCAACCAACTCAGCGAACTGCCGCAGTGGTTGCTGACCTTGCCGAGCCTGACCTGGCTGGCCTACGCCGGCAATCCGCTGGAGACCGAAGCCGATGCCGCTGCCCTTGAGGCCACGCCGCTGATCGACTGGTCGGCGCTGCGCCTGGAGCAGCAACTGGGCGAAGGCGCTTCCGGGGTGATTTCCAAGGCAGTCTGGCAGCGCGACGACGGCACGGCGCAGGCGGTTGCAGTGAAGCTCTACAAAGGCGAGATGACCAGCGACGGCTCGCCGTTGCATGAGATGAACGCTTGCATCACCGCAGGCCTGCACCCGAACCTGATCCGCGTCGAAGGGCGCATCAGCGGCCATCCCGATCAACAGCAGGGGCTGGTAATGCAACTGATTGATCCGAGCTTCGGCAATCTCGCCGGTTTGCCCAGCCTGGACTCGTGCTCGCGGGATGTTTACGCCGAAGATCGCCAGTTCTCCGCCGACGTTGCCCTGCGCGTCGCCAAAGGCATCGCCTCAGCGGCCGAGCACCTGCACCGCCAAGGCATCACCCACGGCGATCTGTATGGCCACAACATTCTGTTGAACGATCGCGGCGATTGTCTGCTGGGGGATTTCGGCGCGGCGTCGTTTCATGCCACCGGCGATGATGTGCAGACGCGCGCATTGCAGCGCCTGGAAGTCCGTGCGTTCGGTGTGTTGTTGGGGGAATTGCTGGAGCGTGTCGACTCAGGATTGAGTACGGAGCGGCGCGCGCAACTGCAGGCGCTGGAGCGACGTTGCTGTCAGGCCGATGTGCTGGGCCGGCCGGGGTTCAGTGAAGTCATTGAGGTGCTGGAGAATCTGTGACCGCTGCGCGGTCAATCGCCAGCAGGCTCGCTCCCACAGTTGCAATACATTCCAGTGTGGGAGCGAGCCTGCTCGCGAAGAGGTCATTACTGGCGCGACAAATCAGCCAGCCAGACCGACGAACATGTCCTGCACGTCATCATGGTTGTCGAGGCCTTCGAGGAACGCTTCGACTTCAGCCATCTGCTCGTCGCTCAAGCCGCTGACCGGGTTCTTCGGCTGGTAGCCGAGCTTGGCCGAGAGCACGGTGAAGCCTTGTTCCGGCAGGGCTTTCTGCACGGCGTCGAGGTCGGTCGGGTCGGTGAGGAACAACGTCGCGCCCTCTTCGCCCGGCTCGAAATCCTGGGCTCCGGCTTCGATCGCAGCCATTTCTGGATCGGCATCCGGGCTGTCTGGCGCAGCTTCGATCATGCCGACGTGGTTGAACATCCACGCCACCGAACCGGAAGCGCCCAACTGGCCCTTGCGGAACGCCACGCGGATTTCCGCGACGGTGCGGTTGATGTTGTCGGTGACGCATTCGACGATCAGCGGCACCTGATGCGGGGCAAAGCCTTCGTAGGTCACGCGATGGTATTGCACGGTTTCACCCAGCAGACCGGCGCCTTTCTTGATCGCGCGATCGAGGGTTTCTTTTGGCATCGAGGCTTTCTTCGCCTGTTCGACCACCAGACGCAGGTGTGCGTTGGTGGCGGTATCGGCACCGTTGCGTGCAGCAATGGTGATTTCCTTCACCAGTTTGCCGAAGATCTTCCCTTTGGCGTTGGCTGCCGCTTCTTTGTGTTTAACCTTCCACTGTGCGCCCATTACTCACTCTCTTGATCTGTGGCGCCGAGACATCTATTGGCCGACGCGTGGCGGCAAGTTTATACGGCCTAAAGTCGGCAATCGACCAAAAAAACAGCCGACGGAATCGACATCTTCACCAAAGCATGTAGGGGGATTCTGAAAAGCGCCTTTGACATGACCATTCAGGCCGACGGTTTCGTACCCTTGAAACCCCGTATCGCCTGACAGGGCCTGCTCGAATGCTCAATGACAAGGAAAGTCCCTTCACCCTTACGCTGACCGACAGCGGATTGCGCCTGCCGGTGGTGCGTTTTCGCGGCGAGGAAGCGCTGAACCAGCCTTACCGTTTCGACATCGAACTGCTCGGCCTGGCCCCGGCCATCGTCCCGGGATCCTTTCTGCACCGGCCGGCCTTTCTGCGGCTCAGTGAGCAGCACGGGTTCCACGGCGTCATTTCCAGCGCCAGCTGCGAACATCGCGGGACCCATCGGGTCGGCTATCGACTGATTCTGGTGCCGCATCTGCAACAACTGGCGCAAACGCACAAGCGCCGCGTGTTTACTCACCTGAGTACGCCGCAAATCATCCAGCAACTGCTCGAAGAACATGCCCTGCCAGCGCACAGCTACCGCATTGAAATGAGCGTCGGTCACTACCCGGCAAGGGCGTTTTGCATTCAGTACGAAGAAAGCGATCTGGCATTGCTGCAGCGGCTATGCGAAGAAGAAGGCATCCACTATCACTTCGAACACGGGCCGGACGGACACGTCGTGGTGTTCGCCGACGACAGCCTGAGCCTGCCGCAGGAACCGGTTGAAATCCCTTTCAATGCTGATGAGCAACCACCATCGCCCTGCGTCAGCGCACTCTATCAACAGCATCGCGCGGCGCCCGTGCCGATGCTGCATGCGGTGCGCAATCGTGGCCAGCCAACCGGCAACGCCGAAGCCGCCAACGAAGTCTCCACCGAGTTGCCGATGCCCGCGCGATCGCCGGAACGTCTGTACGCCGAACAGCGCAGCCGGCGCCATCTGCAACGCCAGCGCTGCCAGTTGCGTTCCATTCACGGGCGCAGTGATTGCAGCGATTTGCTCAGTGGACGACTGCTGCTTGTGGCCGACCATCCGATTCATCATTTCAACGAACAATGGCTGATATGCGCCGTGCGCCACCAAGGGCAGCACCCTTCGATACTTGATCCGGCGCCAAGCGTTCAGCGTTATCACAACGACTTCACTGCGCAGCCCTGGTCGACCGATTTCCGTCCGCCACTCAAACAAGCTCGCCCGAATATTGCCGGTTATCACTTGGCGAAAGTCGCGGGTGCGCCTGGGCAACCTGCGCAAGTGGACGAAAACGGCTGCCTCGCTGTAAGCCTGTGGCCGTCTGCGGATAAATCCGCCAGCGACGCCCTGTGGCTGCCGATCGCCATGAGCCGGTTCAGCGGCCCCGTCGCGGTCGATCAATTACCGCGTGCCGGCAGTGAAGTGTGGGTGAGTTTCCTCGACAGTGATCCGGACCGACCGATCCTGTGCCTCAGCCACGCACGCCAGCCGCCGGAGCGCGAATCAGAACCCGCGCGCGACAGCCTGTTGCTCGACTGGCTGAGCCACCGCGCCGAGCATTGATCGGCGCCTCAGCCTTTGTCCGCCTTGCCCGCCGCCGCCGCGAATTTCGCCAGGCGCACGTCCAGATGCCGAGGCCGGCGCCCGTGATCTTCGGCGTGCTCCTTGCGGCGGATGGCGTTGCGCACCATCAGCGAGCCGAGGTAGCGAATCGGTTCCGGCGGGAAATAACCCAGCGGCCCGTTGACCAGCGGCGAACGGGTCCACGGGTTATCCAGGCCCTGCACCAGCGCGGCGAGAATCTGCCCGCCCATGTGACACGGGCCGACGCCGCTGCCGGAATAACCGAAGCCGTAAAACACGTTGCCCGCCGAGCTCATCTGGCCGAAAAACGGCAAACCGGTCACCGAACGATCCGACGGGCCGTTCCACGTCGCGTCGATTTTGACCTCCGCGAACGCCGGGAAAAAATCCGCGAGACTGCGCTTGAGCAATCCGGCATAAGGCGACGGCTGATCGAACACCGGCAGCATCCGCCCGCCATAGGCGAAGGTGTTGCCGCCCTTGCCGAGCATGATCCGACCGTCCGGGGTGTTGTGGTAGTAATGCACGAAAATCCGCGAATCGAGGACGCTGACGCCGCTGGTCAAACCGATTTGCTGCAGCAGGTCCGGGCGCGGTTCGGTGATCAGCATGTCACTGGAAACGATCGCCACACTGCGCTCGAACTGAGGAAACGCGCGGGCCATCCACGCATTCATCGCCAGTACCACCCGGTCGGCGATGACCTTGCCGCCGGGCGTGTGGATGCGTGCCGGGCGGCCCTCTTCCAGCCCGGTCATCGCCGTGCCTTCATGGATTTTCACGCCCAATTGCAATGCCACCCGGCGCAGACCGCGCACCAGTTTGCCCGGTTGCACGCTGGCAGCCGCCGGGGAAAACCAGCCCTCCAGATGTTTTGCCGAACCGGCCATACGCTGCACATCGGCAAGCGGGCGCTGGCTGAACGAGTTGATGCCATTACGCTCCAGCGCCGCGATCACCGCGTCAGTTGCGCCGACCTGGGCGCGATTGGTCGCGGTGTACAGCGTGCCGTCGAGGCGGTAGTCGGCATCGACGCCGTACTGCTCGCAGAACTCGCCGATCGCATGGATGCTGCGCTCCGATTCCCTGACCAGACGCACCGCTTCTTCGACGCCGAACAAGCGCTCCAGGGTGAAATACTTGGCCGACCATGACAGTGCGCAACCACCGTTACGGCCACTGGCGCCGGCACCGCAGATGTCTGCTTCGATCAGCAGCACCTCCAGCTCCGGGTTTTGCTCCTTGAGCATCATCGCCGTCCACAATCCGGTGTAGCCGCCGCCAACGATGCACACATCCGTGCGCACCTCGCCTTGCAGCGGTGGACACTGCTCGGCTGGGTCGGCCTGCAAGGCTTGCTCGAGCCAGAACGGTCGCATGGGAAATCTCCAGTCAGATAGCCACGACGCAGCCTGCCGCGCACCGCGCAGCAGGCCTCGGGGCGAAGGGTTTCAGGAACGCAGCGGTTTGACGCTTAGCGGGCAGTTGGGGATCGCCGCGCGCGGCTCCATCACGCCGACCGGCCGACTGTTCCAGTGCGGAATCAGCACCAGCGCCGAGAACAGCGCGCATCCGGCGAAGACGATAAACACCGTCACCGAGTCGAAGTAGCCCGGCAGCAAACCGCCGAGCACCGCGCCAACGGAGCCGCAGCCGTTGACGAAACCGGCGGCAGTGGCACCGGCCTTGGCCTTGCCGAAATCGATGGCCGCCGCACCGCTGATCATCGAGTCCGGGCCGTACAACGTCAGGCCCATGACGAACAGCAACGCGACGACCAACAACACGCTGCCAGTGTTCAGCGCGGCCATGAACAACGCCAGCGTCACGGTCAGCGCCAGCAGACTCAGCACGCAGGCCGGCATGCGTCGGGCGCCGAAGAGTTTGTCCGAGGCCAGGCCGATCATGATCGGTCCGAGCAATCCGGCCAGTTCAAACGCGGTGGGAATGATCGCCGCGCCGACCTTGCCGACACTGGGCATCTGCTCGAAAACAATCACTGGCCCCCACAACAGAATCGCGTAGCGCGCCGGTTTCAGCAGGAAATACGCCAGGCCCAGCACCAGCACCGTGCGGTTGCGCAGGATTTCCTTCAGTGGCTCCCAGACGCTGAGTTTGCTGTTGGCTGCGGTTTCTTCGGCGGTCAGTTCCGGCTCGGGCTCCACCGCCGGCAAGCCGACGTCTTCCGGTTTGTTGCGCTGGAAGATAAAGAACAGCACGGCGACCACCGCGACCACCGCCGCGCTGGAAATGAATGCCGCGTGCCAGGTGCCGACCAGCGTGTAGGCCCACCAGCCGGCGAACGGCGAGGCGACCAGACCACCAAACGCGTAACAGGAACTCCACAAGCCGAGCACGCGCCCGCGCTGCTCTGACGGGAAAAAGCTGCCAAGGTTTTTACACAGCCCGGACCAGCCAGTGGACTGCGCCAAACCTTGAATCAACATGCACGTGGCGAAGATCGGCAATGTAGCGAAACTGCCCATCACCAGCGCCGCAGCGGCGGATATCAGCAAGCCGCCAAACACCACCACTCGCGGGCCAAAGCGATCGGCGAGCATGCCCCAGGTGAACTGTCCGAGGGCATACGCCGCCAGATAGATCGCGTCGAGGTTGGCCATGGCCATTTTGTCGAGGGTGAAATCAGGGTCTTCGGCGATGCCCAGTTTGGCTACCGAAAAGGCTTTGCGGGTGAAGTAGAACGCGGCGTACGCGAGCCAGGTAATAGCGAAGATCTGCACGCGCCAACGCGCCAGGGTGCCGATGTGCTTGTTCATGGTGGTTCTGACCTCAGGGTGTGAGTGTGCCGGCAGAATCGATTAAGAAAAACGCCTGTGTTTTTTATTGTTGAGCACTGCGTTACCGCCCCTTCCCTTCGGCGATAACGGTCAGATGAGTCTGCTGTTGCACGCACAGGCTCATGGGCCGGCGCTGCTGTTCGACCGAGCAGTCAGCGATGGCGTGAGCCGATCAAAGCAATTACTGTTTAATAAATAAAATCGATTTATCGTATTTCACAAATAAGCCGAGCTTGTTACTGGAGCCACCATGTCCGTCTCTCATGCCCAACTCAAAGCGTTCCACGCGGTGGCCGTCCATGGCAGCTTCACCCGCGCCGCCGAGCGGCTTTATCTGACGCAACCGGCGATTTCCGACCAGGTACGCAAACTCGAAGAACGCTTCGGCGTGCTGCTGTTTCATCGCAATAAACGTTCCGTACGCCTGACCGATCTTGGCGAGCGCCTGCTGGCGATCACCCAGCGCCTGTTCGTGATCGAAGCCGAAGCGCAGGAATTGCTGCAGGAATCCCAGGCCCTGCAGACCGGCAGCCTGATTCTCGCAGTGGATGCGCCGATCCACGTGTTGCCGCAGATCGCACGGTTCTGCGAACGCTACCCGGGCATCAGCGTGAAAATCGAAACCGGCAATACCGATGAATCGCTGTTTCGCCTGTTCAACTATCAGGCCGATCTGGCGCTGCTCGGCCGCGACGTGACCGATGAACGCTTGCTGTGCGTGCCGTTGCGCAACGATCCGATGGTGGCGTTCGTTTCGCGCAATCATCCGTGGGCAGAGCGCGAATCGATCTGTCTGGCCGATCTGGATGACACGCCACTGGTGCTGCGTGAGATCGGTTCAGTAACCCGGCAGACCCTGGAAGAGGAAATGGCCCGAGCGGGCTTGCGCATTCGCCCGGCGATTCAGGTTGAAGGTCGGGAAGCGGCGCGCGAAGCCGTCGTGGTGGGGATCGGGGTTGGTGTGGTTTCAGCGGCGGAGTTCGGCGCCGACTCACGGGTCTGCGCGTTGCCGATCACCGACTGCACGAGGCGCCTGACCGAAACCCTGGTGTGCTTGCGCGAACAGAGTTCGCGGCGGGTGGTGGCGACGTTTCTCGATATGGTTCGCGAGAGCCTGACCTGACTCACTCCCTGTCCTGATCGTTCCCACGCTCTGCGTGGGAATGCCTCAACGGACGCTCCGCGTTCGGCTATTGGATGGGACGCAGAGCGCCCCGGGCTGCGTTCCCACGCAGAGCGTGGGAACGATCACGGTGCGGCTAGCGCCAGATCAAAAAACGCCTGAATCAAGCGCAACTCGCGCCGGCGCTCCATGCAGCCAATCATGTGCCGGTTCACCAGCCCTTCCCCGGCAATCGGGATCGCCACCACGCGCGGGTCATGACTGACCTCCACCGATGACACCACACCGACCCCCAACTCGGCCGCGACCGCTTCGGTCACCGCCTCGCGACTGTCCAGCTCCAGCAACACCCGCGGCTGAATCGACGCCTGCATACACGCCTGGTCAAACGTGCGCCGGGTAATCGAACTTGGCTCGCGCAGGACCATGATCACTTGGTCCAGCTCCTTGAGTTTCACGTCTGCGGAGCGATTCGCCCAGCGATGCCCCGCCGGCACCAGCGCGCAGATCCGCGATTCGCTCAGCGCTTGCAGATGCAGGCCCTTGCGCGGCTCGACCTCGGTCAGCACCGCGACATCGGCGTGTTCCGACAACAGCGCCGCCAGGGTTTCCTGCGCATTGCCCAGACGCAGGTTCACGGTGATGCCCGGATAGCGTGCGCGCAGGCTTGCCAGCATCGGCATGACCATGTGCGGCCCATCCGCCGCCACCTCCAGACGCCCGGTCAACAATTGCCGATTGGCCTCGAGCAGCGTCTGCGCTTCTTCCGCCAGGCCGAACATGGCGCGGGTGATCGCTGCCAGTTTGGTGCCCTCCTCGGTCAGTTCCACCCGTCGCGCGGTACGCCGCAGCAAAGTGATCTGGTAATGCTCTTCCAGTGCCTTGATGTGTCCGGTGACTGCCGGCTGGCTGATGAACAACCGCGCAGCCGCGCGGGTGAAGCTGCCTTCGCGGGCTACGGCATCGAAGGCGCGCAGCTGAAACAGGTTCATGGATAACCCTCACTGATGGCTGGCATAACAACAAACAATTTGATTGATGCAACGGCGAATTGCAACGTAGGCCCCGTAGCTTCATCCCACAGCGTTTTCGCGAGGACACACGAATGAGTACCGCCGCACCGATTCTGCTCACTCCCGGCCCGTTGACCACTTCGGCCCGCACCCGTCAGGCCATGATGGTCGACTGGGGTTCGTGGGATGACCGCTTCAACCAGCTGACCGCCAGCCTGTGCGAGCAATTACTGGCCATCCTCAACGGCGCCGCCAGCCACCATTGCGTACCGTTACAGGGCAGCGGCACCTTCGCCGTCGAAGCGGCGATCGGCACGCTGGTGCCGCGCGACGGCAAAATCCTCGTGCTGATCAACGGCGCGTACGGCAAGCGCCTGGCGAAAATCTGCGAAGTGCTCGGCCGCTCGTTCAGCACCTTCGAAACCGCCGAAGACGAACCGACCACCGCCGCCGACGTCGACCGCTTGCTGCGCGCCGACGCTGACATCACCCACGTGGCGCTGATCCACTGCGAAACCAGCACCGGCATTCTCAATCCGCTGGCAGAAATCGCCGAGGTCGTTGCGCAACACGGCAAACGTCTGATCATCGACGCCATGAGCTCCTTCGGCGCATTGCCCGTGGATGCGCAAAAAGTACCGTTCGACGCGCTGATCGCCGCCTCCGGCAAGTGCCTGGAAGGCGTACCGGGGATGGGTTTTGTCTTCGCCCGCAAGGAATCGCTGGCCGCCGCGGCTGGCAACTCGCACTCGCTGGCGATGGACCTGTACGACCAGCACGTCTACATGATGAAAACCGGGCAATGGCGCTTCACCCCGCCCACCCATGTGGTCGCGGCGCTGCACGAAGCGCTACTGCAATACAGCGAAGAAGGCGGCCTGCCAGCGCGGCATGCGCGTTATGCGGCCAACTGTCAGGCGCTGATGGAAGAGATGAACAAGCTCGGTTTGCGCAGCTTCCTGCCGGCGGCAATTCAGGCGCCGATCATCGCCACGTTCCATGCCCCGCAGGATCCGCGCTACCAGTTCAAGGAGTTCTACGAGCGGGTCAAGGCCAAGGGTTACATCCTCTACCCCGGCAAGCTGACCCAGGTCGAAACTTTCCGCGTCGGCTGCATTGGCCACGTCACCCCGGACGAAATGCGCCAGGCCGTAGCAGCAGTGGGTGAAGTGCTGCGCGAAATGGAAGTGCTCGACATCTGAGCCTCACCATAAATCCCCTGTGGGAGCGAGCCTGCTCGCGAAAGCGTCGTCTTAGGCGACACATAGGCTGATGTCAGACCGCTTTCGCGAGCAGGCTCGCTCCCACATTTTGATCTCATATTCAAATCAGGAATTCACGCCATGAACTACACCAATCCAAGCAAGCTGCAAGCCGCGATCCTCGACTGGGCCGGTACCGTGGTCGATTTCGGCTCGTTCGCGCCGACGCAGATCTTCGTCGAAGCCTTCGCCGAGTTCGACGTGCAGGTATCGATCGAAGAAGCCCGTGGGCCGATGGGGATGGGCAAGTGGGACCACATCCGCACCCTCTGTGATCAGCCGCAAGTGGCCGAGCGTTATCGCAAGGTGTTCGGTCGCACGCCGACCGACGATGACGTCACCGCTATCTACAACCGCTTCATGCCGTTGCAGATCGAGAAAATCGCCGAGCACTCGGCCCTGATTCCCGGCGCGCTGGACGCCATCGCCCAACTGCGCGCGCAAGGCATCAAGATCGGTTCCTGCTCCGGCTACCCGAAAGCGGTGATGGACAAAGTCGTCGAACTCGCCGCCAGCAACGGCTACGTCGCCGACCACGTGGTCGCCACCGACGAAGTGCCAAACGGTCGTCCATGGCCGGCGCAAGCGTTGGCCAATGTCATCGCTCTGGGCATCGACGATGTTGCAGCGTGCGTGAAGATCGACGACACCGTGCCGGGCATTCTCGAAGGCCGCCGGGCCGGCATGTGGACGGTTGCGCTGATTTGCTCGGGCAACGCGCTGGGTCTGGATTATGAGGGTTTCCGCGCGCTGGGCAGCGATGAACTCGCCAGTGAGCGCAAGCGCATCCACGCGCTGTTCGCAGATTCGCGGCCGCATTACATGATCGACACCATCAGCGATCTGCCGGAAGTGATCGCCGACATCAACAAGCGTCTGGCCAACGGTGAGATGCCGCAAAACGCTTGAGGCTGGAAAACTAAAACACCGCTGATTGCAATCAGCGGTGTTTTTTTTGCACTGTCTTGAGTAAAGACATCGCTTGATTATGACTTATTCGGAAATAAGGTTACCTTGCGCATCGTACGCAAGACCATCGGGATGTTTAACACTTCCGTCCGGCAATTGTTCAGTTCCATCTTCCCAGACAATACGGCCATCCGGATATTCAACGGTATTATCCGGCCAGACGATTCGCCCGTCCGGATACTCTACCCGGCCGTCTTCATATTGAATGATGCCGTCGGGACGCTTGATCGAAGTTTTATCTACAGCGACTACGCTGCCGTCAGGCAGTGTGGTGGAGCCATCGACATTGACTTTCGCACCAATTGTTTGAATCAGCGTTATCAAGGCCACAGGATCGATGTTGATGTTAAGGGTCGGCCATGGCATTGGCGGACGCTTGGTGTCAACCGGGGCCACTGGTTTGGTTGGCGCTACTGGCTTGGTTGGCGCCACTGGCTTGGTTGGCGCTACCGGCTTGGTCGGCGCCACTGGCTTGGTTGGCGCAACTGGCTTGGTCGGCGCCACTGGCTTGGTCGGCGCCACTGGCTTGGTCGGCGCCACTGGCTTGGTTGGCGCTACCGGCTTGGTCGGCGCCACTGGTTTGGTTGGAATTACTGGCTTGGTTGGCGCAACTGGTTTGGTTGGCGCAACTGGCTTTGTTGGTGTTACCGGCTTTGACGTAGTGGTAGTAGGGCGAGGCTTCGAGATCGGACTTTTCATATTCACACTCAAATTGATAAATATAGTTTTGATCTTTAATAACAAACTAAAGAGCCGAGCCGACAATAATCACGCACAACCAACTATTCAAACCAAAAGAAACCACAAGATATAAACAACATAGAGTTACGCTGCGCAGACCAACGTACAACAATAACTTTCAATAAACAGAAGTCATAAACCGTAAAACTTGCACTTCGATTGATTGCAAATATCATCACGCCGAAGGTTGGCATGTATTGATCGCGACCATCGGCTACATCGCTGCAAATCCGCGCCGTCCCTGCAGGCCACCCGTGTGGGCAAAGACCAGACGCGTGCCGACCGCGAATTCGCCCGACTCGACATGCTGCTTGAGCGCCAGCAAGGCCTTGCCGGTGTACAGCGGTTCCAAAGGGATGCCGCTGGTTTGCTCGGTCTGATCGATGAAGGTCAGCAACGCCTGGTCAACTTTGGCGAAACCACCACGGCTGGCATCGATCAGTTGATAGTCCGCCGCAGGCTCGGTGGCGTGCGCGAGTATCGACTCGATGTTCGGCGCTACGCCGTGATCATCCGGCACTGCCAGAGCACCGTACACCACGCGCTTGCCTTGCTCGGCGAGCGCCAGTCCGGCCAGTGTCGTGCCGGTGCCACAGGCCAGCCACCAGGCGTCGAAATCATCCCAGCCGAGCTTGGCCAATTGCTCTTCGGCCTGCTGCCTGATCGCTGCGCAACCCAAGGCGCCGGCCAGTCCACCACCGCCCTCGGGCACCGCATGCAGCGTCGGAAATTGCGCTTGCCATGGCACCCAGAATCCCGCTTCGTGCCGCGCGCGGTAGCCGGCGTAACCGAGCCAATGCAACTGCATGCCGAACGTTTGCAAATCCCGCACTGTCGGCGTGTCCTGCGGGTGCCCGCGCAGCAGCCCCACGGTTTTGAATCCCAGCTGCTTGCCCGCCGCCGCCAGCGCGTGCAGGTGATTGGAATGCGCACCGCCAAGGCTGATGATGCCCTCGGCGCCGGCACGCTCGGCGGCTTTGAGATGTTCAACGAGTTTGAACCACTTGTTGCCGCTGATCAGCGGGTCGATGCGATCGAGGCGCAGGATCGCGACCTCGATGCCGGCGTCTGCCAGCCAGCCTAGACGGAGCGGTTCGAGGGGGGCTTGGGCTAGCCAGTCGGGGGGAGGCAAAAGCATAAATGCCGGCTCTGTCTGCAGAGCCGGCATCTTAACAGCAGTGGCAAAAAACCTGCTGTTTGCAAGCGAACCTGCTCGCGAAGGCGTCGTGTCAGGCGAAATCCTCATAGCTGACGCTCCGCTTTCGCGAGCAGGCTCGCTCCCACAGGTGATGCGGTGCGCTTACAACTCAGCCGCCAGCCGCGAACCCTGATTAATCGCGCGCTTGGCATCCAGCTCCGCAGCCACATCCGCGCCGCCGATCAAGTGCACGTTCTGCCCGGCTTCAACCAGACCATCGTGCAACTCACGCAACGGATCCTGCCCCGCACAGATCACGATGTTGTCCACCGCCAGCAGTTGCGGCTCACCGCTTTCGCCGATGCGAATGTGCAAGCCTTGGTCATCGATGCTCAGGTATTCGACGCTGTTGAGCATCTGCACCTGCTTGTTCTTCAGACCGGTGCGATGAATCCAGCCGGTGGTTTTGCCCAGACCGTCGCCGACCTTGGTTTTCTTGCGCTGCAACAGGAACACCTCGCGGGCCGGCGCATGCGGCGCCGATTTGATTCCCGCCACACCACCACGGGCCTCCAGTTGCGTGTCGATGCCCCATTCCTTCCAGAACGCCGCGCGATCCAGACTGGTGGCCACGCCTTGATGAACGAGAAATTCCGAGACATCGAAACCGATCCCGCCCGCACCGATCACCGCGACACGCTTGCCGACCGGCTTGCGCTCGAGGATCACATCCAGATAACTCAGGACCTTGGCATTCTCGACGCCCGGAATCGCCGGCACGCGCGGGGCGATACCGGTGGCTAGGATGATCTCGTCGTAACCGCCCTCAACCAACTTGGCCACGTCGACACGGGTGTTCAGGCACACCTCGACATTCGTCGTTTGCAGCTTGCGGTTGAAGTAGCGCAGGGTTTCGAAAAACTCTTCCTTGCCCGGTACGCGCTTGGCGATGTTGAACTGGCCACCGATCTCGCTGGCCGAATCGAACAGCGTCACCTGATGACCGCGCTCGGCGGCCACGGTGGCGGCGGACAAACCGGCAGGGCCGGCACCGACCACGGCGATTTTCTTGATCTGCTGCACCGGCAGGTAATTGAGTTCGGTTTCGTGGCAGGCACGCGGGTTGACCAGGCAACTGGTGAGCTTGCCGCCAAAGGTGTGGTCGAGGCACGCCTGGTTGCAGCCGATGCAGGTGTTGATTTCGTCGGCACGCCCTGCGGCGGCCTTGTTGACGAAGTCCGGATCGGCGAGGAATGGTCGGGCCATGGAGACCATGTCGGCATCGCCTTCAGCAAGAATCTGCTCGGCAATTTCCGGGGTATTGATGCGGTTGGTGGTGATCAGCGGAATACTCACAGAGCCGCGCAACTTGGCCGTGACCTTGCTGAACGCTGCACGCGGAACCTTGGTGGCGATGGTCGGAATCCGCGCTTCGTGCCAGCCGATACCGGTGTTGATGATGGTCGCGCCCGCCTGTTCGATGGCTTTGGCCAGCATGACGATTTCATCCCAGGTGCTGCCACCTTCGACCAGATCGAGCATCGACAGGCGGAAGATGATGATGAAATTCGGCCCGACCGCTTCGCGCACACGACGGACAATTTCTACCGGCAGGCGCATGCGGTTTTCGTAGCTGCCACCCCAGCGGTCGGTGCGGTGATTCGTGTGCGCGGCGAGGAACTGGTTAATGAAGTAACCTTCCGAGCCCATGATCTCGACGCCGTCGTATTCGGCGGTTTGCGCCAATACCGAGCAGGTGACGAAATCGCTGATCTGCTTTTCGATGCCCTCTTCGTCCAGCTCTTTGGGCTTGAACGGGTTGATCGGCGCCTGAATCGCGCTCGGTGCTACTTGTTTCGGGCTGTAGGCGTAACGCCCGGCGTGAAGAATCTGCATGCAGATCTTGCCACCCGCCTCGTGCACCGCGCGGGTGACGATGCGGTGCTTGAGCGCCTCTTCTTCAGTTGTGAGCTTGGCCGCGCCGGAATACACGCCGCCCTCGTCATTCGGGCCGATGCCGCCGGTGACCATCAGGCCGACACCGCCACGGGCACGTTCGGCGAAGTACGCCGCCATGCGCTCGAAGCCACCCGGCTTTTCTTCCAGGCCGGTGTGCATCGAGCCCATCAGGGTACGGTTGCGCAGCGTGGTGAATCCCAGGTCCAGCGGGGCCAGCAAATGCGGGTAATGAGCGGCGGTCATCGGTAACTCCACAACGAGCGATCACGGAAAGTTGCGGGAGCTCTGCGTCCCCCGTCAGTCATGTTCGACAGACTAAGAGTCGCACCGCTGTCACTCAATGACCGTAACTGACAAGTTATTGATCCAAATGCGCAGCGCCCCTTGGCAATCAGGGCCATGGGCCCTACCCTAGGCGCCACACTCTGTACCCGGCTGTTGTTGGTTTTCATGCGCAAACTTCTGTATCTGTTTTTCTCCATGGCCCTCGTTGCCGCCCTGACCACCTACGCCATGTGGGCGGCAGACCGGCCGGCGGGACATTACCTGTCGGACCTGCGCATCAAGCTCGCCGTCAATCAGGGCACGCCCGGCGACCGTGGCAATCTGCTCGGCATTCAGCCCGAACTGTTCCCCACCGATTACCAAAGCTCCGCACGCCTGCACCGCAAACTCGCGGCGTATCTGCAGCAGGCCCGCGATCAGGGCTTGCTCAACGAAAAAACCGTGGTGGTGTTGCCCGAGCAGGTCGGCACCTGGCTGATGATCAGCGGCGAGAAAGACGAGTTGTATCAGGCGCCGACCCTGGCGGAGGCAATGAACTGGCTGGCGGCGAGCAATCCGCTGTTGTTTGCCCGAGCGTGGCTGCGGGCCAAGGGCGAGCAACGGCTGGATGATGCTTATCTGCGGATGAAAGCCAAGGCCATGGCCAAGGATTACCAGGCGCTGTTCGGCGGTCTGGCCAAGGAGTTCCAGGTCACTCTGGTCGCCGGGTCCATCGTGCTGCCGGAGCCAAGCATCCGCGACGGCCGGCTCAGGCCCGGCAGCGGCGCCCTGTTCAACAGCAGCGTGGTGTTTGGTCGCGACGGCGTGCCATTGGGCCAGCCGCAGCGGCAGATGCATCCAATCTTCGATCAGCAAGGTGTGATTCAGGCCGAAGACAAACACGCCATCCAGGTCGTCGACACACCGGCCGGACGCTTGGGCATCCTGATCGGCAGTGACAGCTGGTACCCCGGCAACTACCGCACCCTCGATGAACAAGGCGCGCAACTGGTGGCGGTGCCGGCGCAGGTTATCGGCCAAGACGCATGGGACAAGCCATGGCGTGGCTACAAGGGTTCGAGCACGCCGGGCTCGGTCAGCCTCAAGCCCGGCGACCTCAGTGAAGGTCAAGCCTGGCATCGACTGACCCTCACCGCGCAACCGCCAAGCAGCCACGCGATTGCCGGCGTCAGTGTGTTCATGCGCGGGCAGTTCTGGGACAAGCCGAGTACCGGCACAAGCTTCCTCAGCAGCAACGGCCAGCAGTTCGCCGATGGCGAGGCCCGTGGTGCGCGCTTGCTGAACGTCTGGCTATAAACCATGAAGCCGCAGCCGATGCGCCTCGGGGATCTGTCGGTGGGCTTCGTCCATAGTCTGGCCGACGCCGTGCGCAGCCACGACGCCGATCCGCTGCCTCTGCTTGAACAATATGGCCTCGATGCCGCGCGACTGGCCGAGGTCGGGGCACGCTTGTCGATCCCGCGTTACATGCGCCTGGGCCATGCGGCGATTCAACTGACCGGCGATCCGGCCCTGGGCCTGCGCATGGGCCGGATGATCCGCTTGAATCAGGCTGGGCTGGCCGGCATCACCGCCGCGCAAGCGCCGACCGTGCGCGAGGCGGCCCGCTGCCTGACGCGCTTCGAACCGCTATACGGTTCCAACTATCGCGGGCAGTCCAGTTTTCACGAAGATGCCAACGGTGCGTGGCTGCGCTTCTACTCGATCAGCCCTTACAACGCCTATAACCGCTTCGTGGTCGACTCGATCCTCGCCGGCTGGCTGCATCAGTTGTCGAGCCTGTGCGGCGAAACGTTGCGCGCCGAGCGAATCGAAATCGAATTCGAAGCGCCGGATTACCGCGACGCCTACACAATGCTTGGCGACTGCCCGATCCAGTTCAGCGCCGAACGCAATCAGCTGCGCCTGAGCCTGAACAGCCTTGCCCTGCGCAACCCTGAACATTGCCCGAGCACCTGGCGACATCTGCTGCAATTGTGCGAGCGGGAGCTGGAACAACTGACCCGCACCCGCAGCCTGCGCGAGCGCATCACTCAGTTGCTCGGCCCGCTGCTCAACGGCGGCCGCGAGCCGGATCTCGAGGAAGTCGCGGCACGCCTGAAATTGCCGACCTGGACCCTGCGGCGCAAACTAGCAGAGGAAGGCACGCAATTTCGCGCGATCCTCAATGACACACGCCGCGACCTGGCAATGACCTACATCCGCGACACCGAACTGGCGTTCGGCGAGATCGCTTACCTGCTGGGCTTTGCCTCAGCTGAAGCCTTCCAGCGTGCATTCAAACGCTGGAGCGGGCAGACGCCCGGCGAATCCCGACGAAATTACCGCTCGGGAGCCTGAAGCTCAGAGCTCCGTCGCGTCGTCTGCAGGCTCTGGTTGATCCAGCTCAAAGGCCTGGTATTCGAGCAGTTCTTCCTGATACTCATCCATCGTATGAATCCCCCGACTACTCGCTATGAAAATGGCCTGATCAATCGACCTGTGCCCCGAGCATAAAGTGCCCGTGTGAAGGAAAAGTGAAACGCAGCCTTCATGAATAAAACGTAGCAGGTGGCTGGGGATTTATCGCGGCGATGGTGTCGCAGGTGTGTAACCAGATCTTAAGCCAACCCGAAAACCACTGTGGGAGCGACCCTGCTCGCGAAGGCGGTGTGTCAGTCTGATCATCTGTCGACTGATACACCGCTTCGCGAGCAGGCTCGCTCCCACAGGGTCTCGCTTGGTTTCTTATTGGCCCGACGCAGGCATCGCCGGAATCGGCTCGGACGGTGGAGGAATATCCGGGTTGGTCGGTGGCGTGATGGTTTCGCTGGCCGGCGCGGGCTCTTCCACGGGCGCTGGCGCAGGCGTAATCGGCGTCGACTCCGCTGGCGGCACCACCGGCTCGGAGCTCACTGGCGCGGCTTCAATCGGGGCCGGTGCAGGTTCCGCAGCCGGCGCAGGGGCCGGCTCTGCTGCCGGTGTCGGCATCAGTGGCGCAGCAGCCGGAGCAGGCGTCACCTTCGGCTCAGGCACACCGAGGTCGGTTTTCGGTTTTTCTTCGATATGCGCCGCTTTCTTCGCATCGGCGGGCAGGAACTGCTCCACCAGCGTGAAGAAGCGCTCGTAGAACTTCTGCGCCGTGACCGTCTCACTGGCGACCTTGACCATCGAATCATCCGAGGAGCCGATCGGCATCGACACCGAGCCCAACACACCAACCCCGAGGCTGGCCGAGTTGTTGGTCTTCTTCAAAGCATAACGATCCTGCAAGGCGTTGGCGAACACCGTCGCATGATGCCCGGCGCTGCCATCTTCGGCGCAGACCACGTTGAAGCTGATCTCGAGATGGGTCTCGCCGGTCTGCTGGAAGCTCTTGTGACCGCTGACCAGCTTCGGATCACTGCTGGTAATGATGTAGCCCTGACTGAGCAACGCGCGCCGGGCCGCTTCGCAACTGGCGGTGTCGGTTACCGGATAATTGCGCGAAAAGGTGCCGGAGTCATCGAAGTTCTCATGCTCATAGATCGGCTTGTCCTTCGAACAACCGGCCACCGCAGTCAACAAAAGCGCCAGCCCGACAACACGCATGGGAGTGGAAATCAACATTGAACATCCTGAGGGAAAACAGTCCGGGGCGTATTGTGCAACAGATCGCCGCCCCATGGCGCATGGAATAGTATCAAGAATCGGTTACAACTTTACCGGTCATCGCCATCAGGAAAAAGCCGCGTGGACAAATGATCGATCAACGCGCGCAATTTCGCCGTGGCTTGTCGGCTCGACGGCCATAACACCCCAGAACCGACCGGCGTGTTCTAAATGCAAAAGAAAGGTAAAAACTCAAGTTCAGGTCAGCTGTCAGGCCGCCTTCGCGAGCAGGCTCGCTCCCACAGAAAAGCAAAGCAGCGCAGCTGCCCGCGGCAAAGCCGCCCCACTCAACAATGAGCGCAAGCTCGAGTGCTTCTGATCTTGCTTTTGATCCACCGGCGACGTCGGAAGGCTGAGCGGAGGGATTGATCCGGGTGTGGGAGCGTAGCGACCGTCTGGCGCAGCCAGACACAGCGGAAGGAGGTGCAGCGAAGCAAACCGGAGCCGCTGCGCCCGGATCGATCCCGCAGCGAAGGAACCCGAGCCTGCGAGGGCCGAACGTAGGAGCAAGCCTTTTTGGGTACTTTTTCGGCGTCTGGAAAAAGTGCCTCGCCGTAAGGGCGAAACCACCAGCTGCCGCACCCGAAGAAACGGATATTCACCCAAACCACCCAGAGCATGGCCGGCCCAAAGGCCGCCAAGCCACCAAAAACAAAAAAGCCCCGACCAACCAGGCCGGGGCTCCTTCAAACGTCAGTCAAAAGATCAGAACCGCTCGATCTCCGCCTCAGCTTCCAACTGCTTGCGATACGCCGCAAAGTCCTGCTGCCCTTCACGGGAAGCCAGGAAGCGACGATATTGCGCCTTCTCTTCATCAGTAGGCGCGGCAGCTTCGTTAACACCGTTGAGTCGCACAACCATCAGACTGCCATCCGGCAAGGTAACGCTGGAGAACGTCGGCTTGTCTTTGGCAGCCGGCTTCGGCATCCGGAACAGTGCCTGCAGCACAGCCGGATCAACCCCTTCCTGACCACGGGTGGCCGCTTCGGTGATCTTCCAGTTCTGACCGTCAATGGCCTTGTCCAGCGGCGCCTTGCCATCGCGCAGATCAGCGATCAGCTTCTCGGCACGGGTCTTGGCCTCGGCACTGGCGTGCTCCTTGGTCAGCTGAGTGCGGATCGCCGCGCTCACACTTTCCAGCGGCAGTTGCGCAGGCTTCAGGTGCTCCTTGGAACGCAGCACGATCACGGTTTCCGGGTCCAGCTCGATGGCGGTGCTGTTGGCACCTTCATCAATCACTTCCGGGCTGAACGCGGCAGTGATCACGGCACGGTTGGCGGCAACACCTTCGCCACCTTCACGGCCGAACGGTTTGGAAGTGTGCACGGTCAGTTTCAGATCCGCTGCTGGCTGCGCCAGGTCAGAGGCTTCGAACGCCGAGTCTTCCAGTTGCTTGGTCGCCTCAACAAAACGCTGCTCGACCTGAGCGGCTTTCAGCTCGCGGGTCAGCTTGTCTTTCAGGCTGGCCAGGGTCGGCACTTCAGGCGCTTCCACGCCCAACAGCTTGATCAGGTGATAACCGAAGTCGGTTCGAATCGGCTCGGACACCTGGTCTTTCGACAGCGAGTACAGAGCCTTTTCGAAGGCCGGATCGTAAACGCCAGGACCGGCATAACCAAGGTCACCACCATTGTTGGCGGAACCCGGGTCCTGCGAGAACTCTTTGGCCAGCGCTTCGAACTTCTCGCCCTTGGCCAGACGCGCCTGGACTTCGTCGATCTTCGCCTTAGCCTGCGCTTCGGTAGTCTTGTCGTTCACTTCGATGAGGATGTGCGCGGCACGACGCTGTTCCGCCAGGTTGGCGATCTCTTTCTGGTACGCCGCCTCAAGGTCTTCATCCTTGACCGCAACCTGATCAAAGAACGACGACTTCTTCAGCTCGACGTAATCGATGATCACCTGATCCGGCGTCATGAATTCCTTGGCGTGTTCGTCGTAGTAAGCCTTGACCTCGTCATCGGTCAGCTTGACCGCAGCCGGGTCGGCCTTGACGTTCAGAGTGGCGAAATCACGGGTCTGTTTTTCCAGACGGGCGAATGCCAGCACTTCGGCGTCGGTGACGAAACCGCTGCCGGCAACGCCAGCGCGCAATTGGCCGATGAGCATTTCCTGAGCCAGCATCTGGCGGAACTGCATGCGGCTGTAGCCCAGTTGACGGATCACCTGGTCGAAACGCTCGGAGCTGAACTTGCCATCGACCTGGAATTCAGGCGTCTGCAGGATCACTTGATCCAGCGCGGCTTCGGAGAACGAGAACTTCGCCTGTTCGGCGCCTTGCAGCAGCAACTTGCGGTCGATCAGGCCTTTGAGCGCCGATTCGCGCAGCATCTTTTCGTCGAGCAAGGAAGCATCGAAGTCCTTGCCCAGCTGTTGCATCAGCTGACGGCGTTGCATATCAACGGCCTGGCTCAGCTCGTTCTGGCTGATTTCGTCACCATTGACCTTGGCCGCCTCGTTCTTGTGAGTCGTGGCCTGGAAAATGGCATCGAAACCGGTCAGGGCCATCAGTGCAACGATGACCCCGATAATGGTCTTGGCAATCCAGCCTTGTGAATTGTCCCTGATATTCTGCAGCATGCGTCCCCCAGAAACGGTTGAACTTCAATTTAGGCAACCGTGGAGCGTGGGTAGAATCCGGATAGAAGAAAGGCGCATCCGAGGATGCGCCTTCTCGTAACTGGCGGAGCGGACAGGGCTCGAACCCTCGATCCCGGCGTTACAGGTGGCTCTTTCAGCCACCTGCTCTACCGCTCCGCTGCCAAGTCAGGCTTGACCCCGACCCGGATGGGTAAAAACCTGGAAACTCAGTTAACAGCTTCTTTCAGCGCTTTACCGGCTTTGAAACCTGGCTTCTTGGCAGCCGGGATTTCCAGAGACTTGCCGGTTTGCGGGTTGCGACCGGTACGAGCCGGACGGTCAGTCACGGAGAAAGTACCGAAACCAACCAGAACAACGGAGTCGCCAGCCTTCAGAGCGCCAGTGACGGATTCGATTACAGCGTCCAGCGCACGGCCAGCAGCAGCTTTCGGGATATCAGCGGATGCAGCGATAGCATCAATCAGTTCCGACTTGTTCACTCTAAGTCCCCTTATATCTATTTTGAGATGTTTCTAAGTTTTTTGGTGAAAGCAAAAACGAGTGCTGAATGGCCTACAGACACTTAAGAGCCGCTTTATAACAAGGGCTCTAAAATGCTGTCAAGGAAAGCCCCCCAAGCTAAAACGTATTAATGCGTGCTAATTCTTTCCTTGGCATCAGACTCGCGTTTTTCGTCCTTGGCAACTATCTCCGGAGCCACATCCGGCAAGGGCTCCGGCGCGTATTGCAGCGCAATTTGCAGGACCTCGTCAATCCATTTAACCGGTTTGATCTGCAGATCCTGCTTGATATTGTCAGGAATCTCCTTCAGATCGCGGACGTTTTCTTCCGGAATAATCACAATCTTGATTCCGCCGCGATGTGCCGCCAGCAGTTTTTCTTTCAAACCGCCAATTGCCAACACCTGACCACGCAAAGTGATCTCACCGGTCATGGCGACATCGGCGCGCACCGGAATGCCGGTCAATGCCGAGACCAACGCCGTGCACATGCCCACGCCAGCGCTAGGGCCGTCTTTCGGCGTAGCACCTTCCGGCATGTGAATGTGGGTGTCGCGCTTCTCGTGGAAGTCCAGCGGGATGCCCAGGCTCTTGGCGCGGCTACGCACAACGGTCTGTGCGGCAGTGATCGATTCGACCATCACATCACCGAGCGAACCGGTCTTGATCAGTTGCCCTTTACCCGGAATCACTGCGGCTTCGATGGTCAGCAATTCGCCGCCAACCTGAGTCCACGCCAGGCCAGTCACCTGCCCCACCTGATCCTGCTGCTCGGCCAGGCCGTAGCGGAACTTGCGCACGCCGAGGAAATGCTCGAGCAGATCAGCTGTCACTTTTACCGAGAAGCGTTTTTCCAGCGCATGCTCTTTCACTGCCTTGCGGCAGACCTTGGCGATCTGCCGCTCGAGGCCCCGCACACCCGCTTCACGGGTGTAATAACGGATGATGTCGCGGATGGCTTCCTCGTCGAACACCAGCTCGCCCTTCTTCAGACCGTTAGCGGCGATCTGTTTCGGCGAGAGGTATTTCACGGCGATGTTGATCTTCTCGTCTTCGGTGTAACCCGGCAGACGGATGACTTCCATCCGGTCCAGCAGCGCTGGCGGGATGTTCATCGAGTTCGAGGTGCACAGGAACATCACATCAGAGAGGTCGTAATCGACTTCCAGATAGTGATCGTTGAAGTTGTGGTTCTGCTCGGGATCGAGCACCTCCAGCAACGCCGACGCCGGGTCGCCACGCATGTCGCTGCCCATCTTGTCGATTTCATCGAGCAGGAACAGCGGGTTGCGTACGCCCACTTTTGTCATCTTTTGAATCAATCTTCCCGGCATCGAACCGATGTAGGTCCGGCGGTGACCACGAATTTCCGCTTCGTCACGCACGCCGCCCAAGGCCATACGTACGAATTTACGGTTGGTGGCATGGGCAATCGATTCCGCCAGCGAGGTTTTACCCACGCCTGGAGGACCGACCAGGCATAACACCGGGCCACGGATTTTCTTCACACGCTTCTGCACGGCGAGGTATTCAAGGATGCGCTCCTTGACCTCTTCGAGGCCGTAGTGATCGGCGTCGAGAATGTCTTCTGCACGGGCCAGGTCGAGGCGTACTTTGCTCTGCGCCTTCCACGGCACCTGCACCAGCCAGTCGATGTAGGAACGCACCACGGTGGCTTCAGCCGACATCGGCGACATCTGCTTGAGCTTGTTCAGCTCGGCAGTGGCTTTGGCCAGTGCGTCTTTCGGCAGGCCGGCAGCATCGATGCGCTTTTTCAGCTCTTCGATTTCGTTGTGGCCTTCGTCGCCGTCACCGAGTTCTTTCTGAATGGCCTTCATCTGCTCGTTCAGGTAGTACTCGCGCTGACTGCGCTCCATCTGCTTCTTGACGCGACCGCGGATGCGTTTTTCAACCTGCAACAGATCGATTTCAGCATCCAGCAGCGCCAGCACGTGTTCGACACGGGCCGACAGATCGATGATCTCGAGGATTTCCTGCTTCTGCTCGATTTTCAGCGCCATGTGCGCGGCCATGGTGTCGACCAGACGACCCGGCTCATCGATGCTGTTGAGCGACGACAGGACTTCAGCCGGAACCTTCTTGCCCAGCTGGACGTATTGTTCGAACTGCGAAAGCAGCGTGCGCACGAAGACTTCCGACTCGCGCTCGGCGGCGTCGACTTCTTCGATCAGAGACACTTCGGCGCGGCAATGGCCATCGACTTCGCTGAAGCGCTCGACAGTACCACGCTGCTCGCCTTCGACCAGAACCTTGACGGTGCCGTCAGGCAGCTTCAGCAGTTGCAGAACCGTGGCAATTGTACCTACGCGATAGAGAGCGTCTTCACCGGGATCATCGTCAGCCGGGTTTCTCTGGGCCAGCAGCAGAATCTGCTTGTCACCCGTCATCGCGGCCTCGAGGGCTTCGATGGATTTCTCGCGCCCCACGAACAGCGGGATAACCATGTGCGGATAAACCACGACATCACGCAATGGCAGGAGAGGCAATTCGATGGTTGTCTTCATGATTTCGCCTCTACGGCGGCCGTATGGCCGTAATCAGATGGAATTAAGCTTGAAACCAAGATGGGGGCTGCCTCGAAAAAAAACAAGCGCAAAGCGGAGGTAAAAAACGACTAAAAAAAAAGAGGCCCGAAGGCCCCTTCTTTGTTGCGGCGCTGTGAACGCTTACGCGTCCGGCGCTGCCTTGGCCGTCGGCTCACTGTTTTCATAGATATACAGTGGCTTGGACTTGCCTTCGATCACGCTTTCATCGATCACGACTTTGCTCACCTCGGACTGTGAGGGGATCTCATACATCGTGTCGAGCAGCACACCTTCGAGAATCGAACGCAGGCCACGGGCACCGGTTTTACGTTCCAGGGCACGCTTGGCGACCGATTTCAGCGCGTCGGAACGGAATTCCAGATCCACGCCTTCCATCTCGAACAGCTTGGCATACTGTTTGGTCAGAGCATTTTTCGGCTCTGTGAGGATTTGCATCAGCGCAGCCTCGTCGAGCTCGTCCAGTGTCGCCAGGACCGGCAGACGACCGACGAATTCCGGGATCAGACCGAACTTGACCAGATCGTCAGGCTCGACTTCACGCAGGGATTCACCAACCTTCTTGCCCTCTTCCTTGCTGCGCACTTCGGCGTTGAAGCCGATGCCGCCTTTGGTGGAACGGTTCTGAATGACCTTTTCCAGGCCGGAGAACGCACCACCGCAGATGAACAGGATGTTACGGGTGTCGACCTGCAGGAACTCCTGCTGCGGATGCTTGCGGCCACCTTGCGGCGGTACCGAAGCGACCGTGCCTTCGATCAACTTGAGCAAGGCCTGCTGCACGCCTTCACCGGAAACATCACGGGTGATCGACGGGTTGTCGGACTTGCGGGAAATCTTGTCGATTTCGTCGATGTAGACAATGCCCATCTGGGCTTTCTCTACGTCGTAATCGCACTTCTGCAGCAGCTTCTGAATGATGTTCTCGACATCTTCACCCACGTAACCTGCCTCGGTGAGGGTAGTCGCGTCAGCGATGGTGAACGGAACGTTCAGCAAGCGGGCCAGTGTTTCGGCCAGCAGGGTTTTACCGGAGCCTGTCGGGCCGATCAGCAGGATGTTGCTCTTGCCGAGTTCGACGTCGTCAGCCTTTTTGTCACGCTGGTTCAGGCGCTTGTAGTGGTTGTACACCGCTACGGCCAAAACCTTTTTCGCACGCTCCTGACCAATGACGTACTGGTCAAGGATGCCGCTGATTTCTTTAGGCGAAGGCAATTTATGCGCGCTGCTTTCGGCCTGTGCTTCCTGCACCTCCTCGCGGATGATGTCATTGCACAGGTCGACGCACTCGTCGCAGATAAAGACCGAGGGGCCGGCAATCAATTTGCGCACTTCATGCTGGCTTTTGCCACAGAAGGAGCAATAGAGCAGCTTGCCGTTGTCCTCGCCGTTGCGGGTGTCAGTCATTCGTTCGATCCAAATCCGATAGGCTTGCAACACAAGATGAAGGCTATTGCGGGCTTTTTCAAGCCCGCCGCTGATCGGACATGCCGATCAGGCCTGTTTTGCGCTGCTTATATTAAGCTGGACGCTGGTTGATCACTTCGTCGATCAGGCCGTATTCCTTCGCAGCTTCGGCACTCATGAAGTTGTCGCGATTGGTATCGCGCTCGATTTCTTCCAGAGTACGGCCGCTGTGCTTGGCCATCAGCATGTTCAGACGCTCGCGGATGAAGAGGATTTCCTTGGCGTGGATTTCGATGTCCGACGCCTGGCCCTGGAAACCGCCCAGTGGCTGGTGAATCATCACGCGCGAGTTCGGCAGGCAGAAACGCTTGCCCGGTGCACCTGCGGTGAGCAGGAATGCGCCCATGCTGCAGGCCTGACCGATGCAGGTGGTCGATACGTTCGGCTTGATGAACTGCATGGTGTCGTAGATCGACATGCCGGCAGTCACCGAACCGCCCGGCGAGTTGATGTACAGATGGATGTCCTTGTCCGGGTTTTCCGCTTCAAGGAACAGCAGTTGCGCACAGATCAGGTTGGCCATGTAGTCCTCTACCGGGCCCACCAGAAAGATCACTCGCTCCTTGAGCAGGCGCGAGTAGATGTCGTAGGCGCGTTCGCCACGAGCGGACTGCTCGACAACCATCGGGACCAGGCCGCCGGCGGCCTGGATATCAGAGTTCTGCTGAATATAAGAATTACGGAACATGCTCTGCAGTCGCTCCCAAATAGTTATGTCTTGAATACGCATAAGCCAGCTCGAGAGCTGGCTTATGGTGTGCACTTCTAACGCAAAATCAATCAGTCGGCTGCTGGAGCTTCTACCGGCTTGACTGCTTCTTCGTAGGAGACCGATTTGTCGGTCACACTAGCTTTCTGCAGAACAGTATCCACAACTTGTTCTTCCAGCACAACCGAACGCACTTCGTTCAGTTGCTGCTCGTTTTTGTAGTACCACGACACGACCTGCTCTGGCTCCTGGTAAGCGGAAGCCATTTCCTGAATCATTTCGCGAACGCGAGCTTCGTCAGGCTTGAGGTCGAACTGCTTGACCACTTCAGCAACGATCAGGCCCAGCACGACGCGGCGCTTGGCTTGCTCTTCGAACAGCTCGGCCGGCAGTTGGTCTGGCTTGATGTTGCCGCCGAACTGCTGAACAGCCTGCACGCGCAGACGGTCAACTTCGTTGGACAGCAGAGCCTTTGGCACTTCGATAGGGTTGGTGGCCAGCAGACCGTCCATTACCTGATTCTTGACCTTGGATTTGATCGCCTGACGCAGTTCACGCTCCATGTTCTTGCGAACTTCGGTGCGGAAACCGTCGATGCCGCTTTCCTTGATGCCGAATTGAGCGAAGAACTCTTCGTTCAGCTCAGGCAGCTTAGGCTCGGACACAGTGTTGACGGTCACGGTGAACTCGGCGGTTTTGCCAGCCAGGTCCAGGTTCTGATAGTCCTCAGGGAAGGTCAGGTTCAGAACGCGCTCTTCGCCAGCCTTAGCGCCAACCAGGCCTTCTTCGAAGCCCGGGATCATGCGGCCGGAACCCAGTACCAGCTGAGTGCCCTTGGCGGAGCCGCCAGCGAACACTTCGCCGTCAACCTTGCCAACGAAATCGATGTTCAGCTGATCTTCGTTCTGGGCAGCACGGTCGGCCACTTCGAAACGGGTGTTCTGCTTGCGCAGGATGTCGAGCATCTTGTCCAGGTCAGCGTCAGCCACTTCAGCGCTCAGACGCTCAACGGTGATGCCTTCGAAGCCAGCAACGGTGAACTCAGGGAAGACTTCGAATACAGCAACGTATTCCAGATCCTTGCCCGCTTCGAGCGACTTTGGCTCGATCGAAGGCGAACCGGCAGGGTTGAGCTTCTGCTCGACCACAGCTTCGTAGAAGGAAGACTGGATGACGTCGCCTACCGCTTCCTGACGCGCATCAGCACCGAAACGGCGCTTGATTTCGCTCATTGGCACTTTGCCTGGACGGAAGCCAGCAATTTTGGCCTTTTGGGCAGTCTGCTGCAGACGCTTGTTGACCTGAGTCTCGATGCGCTCTGCCGGCACGGTGACGCTCATGCGGCGCTCGAGAGCAGTAGTATTTTCAACAGAAACTTGCATGGATATTCCTCGTTGCACAGACGTTAGCCGGCCGTTTCCGACCCCAGAATCAAGGGCATGCATTCTAGTGGGTCAAACTCAAGAAGTCACCCTACTGGAAACGGGTAAAAAAACAGCAGGCAATTTATAGGGAGCGCCGCACGAATGCCGTGCACTCCACTGGCGAATACAAGCGATCACGTCAGGGCTCTGCAGCAACGCTTCTATATATAGAAGCAACTATCAAATCCGCCCCGACAGGCGTTCCGGTAAAACCGGAACGACGAGCAGTTCAGCGTCATCCGATCCTTTAAAAGCGATGAAGTGCCCTGCCCTGCGCTTCGAAATCGGCCATGGCCGGATTTCGAAACCGCTAAAACAAAAAAGGCGCCAGACTGTTAAATCTGGCGCCTTTCGAAATATGGGGTGGACGATGGGGATCGAACCCACGACAACGGGAGTCACAATCCCGTGCTCTACCAACTGAGCTACGCCCACCATATTGCGTAACAAAAAAGCCAAACAACTTCTTTGTCGAAACTTCATCAGGCCCGAGGCACAGATGAAGCTTTATTTGGTGCGGATGAAGAGACTCGAACTCTTACGCCTCGCGGCGCTGGAACCTAAATCCAGTGTGTCTACCAATTCCACCACATCCGCGGATGAAGCTTTTAAAGCAAAGGCGCCAGACCGTTAAATCTGGCGCCTTTCGAAATATGGGGTGGACGATGGGGATCGAACCCACGACAACGGGAGTCACAATCCCGTGCTCTACCAACTGAGCTACGCCCACCATATCGCGTTACTTGTGCCAAAGCTGCCTAATGGCGCACCCGGCAGGACTCGAACCTGCGACCATCCGCTTAGAAGGCGGATGCTCTATCCAGCTGAGCTACGGGCGCCTTGTTAATCTGTACTCTTAAAGGACTACAAACTAAGTGCTTTCCAGCGTCGCAGAACCTTGATTCCGCTTCACCTTCTTAACCAGTGCTAGGCTGTGCCCGACAAGTGCGACGAATAGTATAGAGGGCTCCAAAGGTCGTCAAATCCTTTTTGAAAAAAATTCATTTAATTAAAGGAGTTAGAGGAATTTGCTGACCAAGCGCCTTTGCCCTCACCGCTCGACATGCGAGAATGCGTTCTCATTTTTTCCCCTCTCGATGGTTAATCACGCGCAATGACTGCACAACTAATCGACGGCAAATCGATCGCCGCCAGCCTGCGCCAGCAGATCGCCCAACGAGTTGCCGAGCGTCGCCAGCAAGGCCTGCGCACCCCCGGCCTCGCGGTGATCCTGGTCGGCAGCGATCCTGCCTCTCAGGTTTATGTCTCGCACAAGCGTAAAGACTGTGAAGAGGTTGGCTTCCTCTCTCAAGCCTACGACCTGCCCTCCGACACCACTCAGGACGCCCTGACCGATCTGATCGATCGCCTTAATGACGATCCGGCCATCGACGGCGTGCTCCTGCAGTTGCCTCTGCCCGAACACCTCGATGCGTCCAAGCTGCTGGAACGCATCCGCCCGGACAAAGACGTCGACGGCTTCCACCCGTACAACGTCGGCCGCCTGGCCCAGCGCATCCCGCTGCTGCGCCCCTGCACCCCGAAAGGCATCATGACCTTGCTGGAAAGCACTGGCGCTGATCTTTACGGGATGGACGCGGTAGTCGTGGGCGCCTCGAATATCGTCGGTCGCCCGATGGCTATGGAGCTGCTGCTGGCCGGCTGCACCGTCACCGTGACTCACCGCTTCACCAAGGATCTGGCCGGTCACGTCGGCCGTGCTGATCTGGTGGTCGTCGCCGCCGGCAAACCGGGCCTGGTCAAGGGCGAGTGGATCAAGGAAGGCGCGATCGTGATCGACGTCGGCATCAACCGTCAGGAAGACGGCAAACTGGTCGGTGACGTCGTCTACGAAACCGCCCTGCCCCGCGCTGGCTGGATTACTCCGGTACCGGGCGGCGTTGGCCCGATGACCCGTGCCTGCCTGCTGGAAAATACCCTCTACGCGGCAGAAACCCTGCACGTCTGACCAGTTTTTTCCGCCGCACCAGAACCCCGCCTCGTGCGGGGTTTTTAATGCCTGAGAAAAAACTTCAACCGTTCGCCGGAAACCGCTCTTTTTACAGGCCTTTTCACGAGATTTTCAGGTCTTACAAACAACCATCGACAGTTCTTCAGCCATACTCCTAAAATGCGCCGGTTTTAAGAAATAACCCGTTACAAACTAACGGTATATCCAACCTTTTAGAGTTCGCCCGCGTGAAAATTCGTCTCTCGATTCTGAGCCTGTTGTTTGCTGTTACAGGCACATTCATCACGCCAACGATCAACGCTGCGGAAACCACCGCTGCCCCACGTGACGCTTCGACTTTGAAGATCGCGTCCGGCAGCGCCCTGCTCATGGATATGCAGACCAATAAAGTCATCTATTCCAGCAACCCTGACGTGATCGTGCCGATCGCTTCCGTCAGCAAGCTGATGACGGGCCTGGTCGTGGTAGAAGCTCGACAGAACATGGACGAATGGATCGATGTCGACATCAGGAACACTCCGGAAATGAAGGGTGTGTTCTCCCGGGTCAAACTCAAGAGTGAGCTGCCGCGCCGCGAGATGCTGCTGATCGCCTTGATGTCTTCGGAAAACCGCGCCGCCGCCAGCCTCGCCCATCACTATCCGGGCGGCTACGCTGCTTTTATCGCGGCAATGAACGCCAAGGCCAAGGCGCTGGGCATGACCAGCACGCACTTTGTCGAGCCGACCGGCTTGTCGGAGCGCAACGTTTCCACCGCCCGCGACCTGAGCAAACTGCTGGTGGCTGCGCACAAGCAACCGCTTCTGGTGCAACTGACCACCACCAAGGAAAAAACCGTGGCGTTCCGCAAGCCCAACTACACCCTGGGCTTCCGCAATACCGACCACTTGGTCAATAAGGCCGATTGGGACATCAAGATCACCAAGACCGGCTTCACCAACCCGGCCGGCCATTGCCTGGTGCTGGTGACGAAGATGGGCAACCGTCCGGTCGCCCTGGTGATTCTCGATGCGTTTGGCAAATACACGCATTTTGCCGATGCCAGCCGTATCCGCAGCTGGGTGGAAACCGGGCGCAGCGCCAGTGTTCCAGCGGTGGCACAGCAGTACAAAGCCGACAAAAACCTCAAGAGCCGTCAGAGCGGCGTAGTTGAGGCGGCCAAGTAGATCCAGCGTTCATGAAAAAGCCCCGAATCTTCGGGGCTTTTTTTCGTCTGCGCATCAGTCGTTGGGCAGCGGCATCTTGTCGTCATCGGGGATGCCATCGCCCGAGCTCGGCTCTGGCGAAACCTCCGGCGTCAGCACATTGGGCCGGGCCAGCGGGTCACGCATCGGGCTGTCCGGGTCCAGCACCGGATCAACCTCAGCCTCCGGCGTGGTCGGCACGCTGTCAGGTTTGTGGTCATCGAAGCTTGAATCGGTACTCATACGCACCTCACATCAAGGTTTCAGATCGGCTAACGGATCATAGGGCTTGGCCGGTTTCTTCGGATCTTCACCGGGCTCGACATCCAGCGGCGCTTTGGCCGGACCGACCGGATCAACCTGCGGATCGTCAAGGTCCGGCGAATCCGGATCGAATCCCAGATCATCACCCGAGGAATGTTCGGACGAGTGCGGGCCTTTCGGGTTTGGGGAATCTGCCATGTTGCCTCCTTGATTCACCCGCGAAGCACGGGCATTAATCTTCAGAGGCTGGCCGGGCGCAGTCGTGCCCGGCAGATGACGAACGGAGGTTTATTGCGCCGCCAGAGCCTTTCGCGCCTGCGCCGCAGCGTTTTCTTCACCGGCCTGGGCCAGTTCATCGGCGGCTTTCAGCCAACGGGAGCGGTCGACGGCTGCCGGGATCTGCGCCGGTTTCTGAATCAGGATCGCCCAGCCACCAGCCTCGTCGAGTGCTGCTTGAAAGCTGCCGAAATCCATCAACTGCCGACGGTTCATGCCGGCGCGCAGCAGGACCTTCTGTTTATTGCGATCGTAGCCGGACAGAATCGCGTAACGCGGCTCGGCCCAGAATGCCGAACCTTCGCTGAAACGCACCATGACCGGGTAGCCCGCTGCGACCTGGGTCAGCAAGGCTGGCAGCTTGCTGTCGAGCGGATAAACCACCAGACCGTATTCGCGGGCGAGGTTCTGCATGTTCTGCTGCAGCTTGTCCTCAGCGCCCGGCAAGTGCAGCGGTTTTTCCAGAAGGCCTGGGGTGATGACGATGCCTTGTTGCGACAGCAGACTGGCGAGCACCTGTGGCCCACTCTGGTTGGCTTCGCCACGATAGAAGGTGCCGCTGAGCTCAACCCGCTCCGGCAAGCGCTTGACTTCCGGGGCCACGTTGCCCGCGCATCCGCTCAGCACCACCGCGCAAACGCCGGCAAGCAACGCTCCGCGCACTCGAGAAAATACCTGCACCATCAATCACTCTCTTCCAGACGCCGGTCATCGTGTTCCGGCAACGCCAGCGATCATAGAGCCGCACCCGCCCGCGGTATAGCCTTAAACCGCAGACTCTGCGATTGCATAGAGCAAACTGATTGGTGACTAACGACCTTTGGTCAATAGCTTGAAACACCCCATTGACTAGACTGTCACTGAAATAGAGCGAATTGCGAAAAGCGGGCGCCCGATGCAGGGCGAAGAGGAGGCACCAATGAGCCTGACCATGACCATCGTGATGTTGATAGCCGGCTGGCTGGCCGTGGCGACTGCCATGTTGTGGGGCGTGCTGCGGATTTCGCGACGCCATCATCCGGTGCAGACGACGCCGGTTGAGAAGACAGAGAAGCACCCAGTGCGGCACATTGCTGCGCATTGAAGACCAACAAGGTCCTTCCCTCATGAGAGCGCTCAGCAGCAGCGCGCTCTCGATAACTCAGCAAAAGGTGAATAAAAAAACCGCCTGAGCTCAACCAGCCCAGGCGGTTTTTTGTGTTCTCAGCAATTACGCCTGCTGAGCAACCTTCTTCTGCTTCGCCCGGCGCGACATCATGTTCAACACCTCAATGCCCGCCGAGAACGCCATGGCCGCGTACACATAGCCTTTCGGTACGTGGGCGCCGAAGCCTTCGGCGATCAGCGTCATGCCGATCATGATCAGGAAGCCCAGCGCCAGCATGACCACGGTCGGGTTGTCGTTGATGAACTTGGCCAGCGGATCAGCCGCGAGCAGCATCACCAGCACCGACACCACCACCGCGATGATCATGATCGGCAAGTGTTCGGTCATGCCGACAGCGGTAATGATGCTGTCGATCGAGAACACCATGTCGAGCATCAGGATCTGACCGATAGCCGCGGCAAAACCCAGGGTTACGGTGGAAGTCGCGGTCTTCGGGTCTTCCGGCGACGGGTCCATGCTGTGATGGATCTCGGTCGTGGCTTTCCACACCAGGAACAGGCCACCGGCGATCAGGATCATGTCCTTCCAGGAGAACGCCTGGCCAAGGATTTCGATCACAGGCTCGGTCAACTGCACGATGAACGCGATGGTGCTCAACAGAGCCAGACGCAGAATCAGGGCCATGCCGATACCGATACGGCGCGCCTTCTGCCGATGCTGTTCGGGCAGCTTGTTGGTCAGGATCGAAATAAAGATCAGGTTATCGATGCCAAGCACGATTTCCATTACCACCAGTGTGGCCAAAGCAACCCAAGCGGTGGGGCTGGCGGCGAGTTCTAACAGATATTCCATGGGTCAGTCCTGACTCTGTGTAAGACGGTTTAGATGGTCTTGGAGGAAGATTCGGATTCTTCCGCTTGTTTTTCCGGTGTTTCTTTTTTCTCGATCAAACCACCGGTGGCATCACTGAGCGCTTGCTCAGCGGCTTTATGGGTGTCGTCAATCGCTTGCTTGGCAGTTTCAGCCGCCGCGCCCATCAGTTGCTGGGCGCTTTTTTCCGCCTGATCACAACCGGCCAGAACCAGTAAAGACGCAAACATCACTGCGGGAAATGTGTATTTCATAAGGTTTCCTTCGAATGAACAGACAGGCGCACACACCGGCCGTCGATGGCTGGGCATTCTAGGGAGATGAACACTTCAGGAAAATTCGTATTTTTAGCGGCTATACTTCGGTTTTCACGAAGTGGCCATCACTATGCTCAATTACCGACAACTGCATTACTTCTGGGTTGTAGCCAAAACCGGCAGCATCGTCCGCGCCTGCGAGCAGCTGAACCTGACGCCACAGACCATCAGCGGACAGATCTCACTGCTTGAACAAACCTATGGCGTGGAACTGTTTCGCCGGGTTGGCCGACAGTTGGAGCTCACCGAAGCCGGGCGCCAGGCCCTGCCCTACGCTGAGCAGATGTTTCAGTTGGGCGGCGAGCTGGAGCTGATGCTGCGTGCGCAGCCCAACGAGCAGCAGATCCTCTTTCGCGTCGGCGTGGCCGACGTGGTGCCCAAATCGATTGTTTATCGCCTGATCGCGCCGACCATGGAATTGAGCGAGCCGCTACGCATCACCTGCCGCGAAGACAAACTCGAGCGCCTGCTCGCCGATCTGGCCATCCAGCGTCTGGATCTGGTTATTTCCGACAGCCCGATGCCTTCGCATCTGGACATCAAAGGCTACAGCCAGAAGCTCGGTGAATGCGGGATCAGTTTTTTCGCCACCGCCGAACTCGCCGCGCAGTATGGCCAGGATTTCCCGCGCAGCCTGCACGGCGCACCGCTGCTGATTCCCGGCGCGGAAACCGTGGTGCGCAGCCGTTTGCAGCGCTGGTTCGCCGAACAGCAGATCCAGCCGCAGATTGTCGGCGAATTCGATGACAGTGCTTTGATGCAGGCCTTCGGCCAATCCGGCAGCGGGATCTTTATCGGTCCGAGCGTGATTGCCGAGGAAGTGAAGCGCCAGTACGGCGTCGAGTTGATCGGCCAGACCGACGCGGTGAGCGAGTCGTTCTATGCCATTTCGGTGGAACGCAAGGTCAAGCACCCTGGCATCGTAGCGATTACCGAGGGTGCCCGACGCGAGCTGTTTACCGGGTTATGAAGCGCAGACTTCACGCGGCTTCAGCGTCATCAGCACCATGGCGAGGAACACCGACAGCAAAATGAAGCCGGCAGCGGCAAAGCCGAGAAAGCCCAGCCCGGCAGTGTCGATCACCCGGCCGCCGACCATCGCGCCCAGACCAATGCCGAGATTGGCCCCGGCGATGTTCAGCGACGCGGCGAAGGCCGGCGCTTCCGGTGCGGCTTTCATCAGGCGCACATGGCTGACCAGGAACAGCGCCGCCTGAGTCACGCCCCAGATGCCCATCGCCACCGCCAGACCCACTGGCGAATGAATGTTCGGCACCAGCGAAACCATGCCGGCGATCATGAACGCACAGAACAACACCGACGCCCCCAGCGGATGCCGATCCACCGCTCGCCCACCGAGCGAGTTGCCGATCAGCCCGACTGCGCCAAACGCCATCAGGCACCAGCCGACCACGGTGCCGTTGAAACCGGCAAGTCGTTCGAGGATGTCAGCAAGGTAGGTGTAAGCGGTAAACATGCCGCTGAACACCAGAATCGACAACAAGATATGGCCGAGCATCAGCGGGCTGCGCAGGATCTTGAACTGCGAACGGAAGCTGACCTGATGCTGGTGCAGACTGGTTTTCGGCAGGTAGACAAACAGCAGCAAGGCTTTGGCAAACGCGATCAACGCCAGAATGCCGAAGGCGCTGCGCCAGCCGAACGCGTCGGAAATCAGCGTGCCGACCGGAATGCCGAACACAGTGGCGCAGACGATGCCGAAGCCGATCTTGGCGATGGCGCGGCCGGCGAAATCCGGGCCGACGATGTCGACGGCGGTTTCACTGGCCAATGCCCAGAACACTGGCAAACCCAACGCCGGAATCAACCGTGCGATGGCCATCACCCAGATGTTCGGTGCCAACGCTGCAACGGTATTGGCCAGACCGAACATGATCAGAATGCTGATAAACAGTTTGCGCCGTTCGAAACGGGCGAAATACGCGGTCAGGAATGGGCCGAACAGCGCCACGGTAAAGGCGAACAAGGTCACCAGCAGCCCGGCTTGCGGGATGCTGACTTCGAGGTCTCGGGCGATTGCCGGCAACAGGCCGACAATGACGAATTCCGTGGTCAGCACCGTGAACCCGGCAGCGGACAACAGAAGAATAGGCAACAGCATGCGCAACTCCAGCAAAACGACGACACCAGCGATGACCCGGAGGCCCGCTGGCAGAACTTGAAAATGAGGATGGCGAAGCTTAACAGACTGCGTCCGCACTGAGTTGCCCAAAACTGCCGATCTGCCCGGCCGATCCGGTGGCAGATCGTCACAGGCCTGAAGGTTCACGCCTACGCTGTGATAAAGTCCGCGCCCTGAAAATCGTACAGCTGTTCAACGTGCCGTTTGGCGGCGTTGATGTCACTTCGACAGGCGTTTCGTGACTGCCCACGACGCTTCGCACCCTATAAAAAACAGAGATGCCGCTATGACCGCTTCATCCCCTTCGTTACTGCAACGCCTGAAACGCCTGAGTCTGGTGACCCAGATAGTCATTGGTCTGATCGCCGGTATTGCCCTGGCCCTGATTGCACCGGAGCTGGCGAAGTCCACCGCGTTCATCGGCAAGGTGTTTGTCTCGGCGTTGAAAGCCGTGGCGCCAATTCTGGTGTTCGTGCTGGTGATGGCCTCGATCGCCAACCACAAGCACGGTCAGGAAACCCACATCCGCCCGATCCTGTTCCTCTACCTGCTGGGTACATTCAGCGCTGCGGTGGTGGCCGTGGTCGCCAGCATGGCGTTCCCGTCGAATCTGGTGCTATCGACGGAAAACGTTGCCGTGACTGCGCCTGGCGGCATCGGCGAAGTCCTGCAAAGCCTGTTGCTCAGCGTCGTCGATAACCCGGTCAGCGCGCTGATGAATGCCAACTTCATCGGCATTCTGGCCTGGGCGATCGGCATGGGCATTGCCATCCGCCACGCTGGCGACACCACTCGCGAAGTGCTCGGTGACTTGTCCAACGGCGTCACCGTGATCGTCCGCGTGGTCATTCGCTTCGCACCGCTGGGCATTTTCGGCCTGGTCGCGTCGACATTGGCCACCTCCGGTTTCGGCGCGCTGCTCGGCTACGCGCACCTGCTGGCGGTGCTGCTGGGCTGCATGCTGTTCGTCGCGCTGGTGATGAACCCGCTGATCGTGTTCTGGAAGCTGCGCCGCAATCCGTACCCGTTGACCCTGATGTGCCTGCGCGAAAGCGGCATCACCGCGTTCTTCACCCGCAGCTCGGCGGCGAACATTCCGGTCAACCTGGAATTGAGCAAGCGCCTGGGCCTGCACGAAGACACTTACTCGGTATCGATCCCGCTAGGTGCGACCATCAACATGGCCGGTGCGGCGATCACCATTACCGTGCTGGCCTTGGCGGCGGTGCACACTTTGGGCATCGCCGTGGACATCCCGACCGCGATCCTGCTCAGCGTCGTCGCCGCGATTTGCGCCTGTGGTGCTTCGGGTGTGGCCGGTGGTTCGCTGCTGCTGATTCCGCTGGCGTGCAGCCTGTTCGGCATCCCGAGCGAGATCGCCATGCAGGTCGTGGCGGTGGGCTTCATTATTGGCGTGCTGCAGGATTCGGCGGAGACCGCGCTGAACTCGTCGACTGACGTGCTGTTTACAGCGGCAGCTTGCCTGGGCGAGGAAGAGAAGGCTCAGCGTACGGCGTAACCGCCTTACCTTGTGGGAGCGAGCCTGCTCGCGAAAGGGGCGAGACATTCAGCATTAATAGCGCCTGATACGCCGCATTCGCGAGCAGGCTCGCTCCCACAGAAAAACAAAAGCCCGCCAAGGCGCGAATCTTGGCGGGCTTTTTCGTATCCGGGTGTTTAGAACGCGCCCATGTAATCGCGCTTGCCCACTTCAACACCGTTATGACGCAGCAGCGCGTAGGTGGTGGTGACGTGGAAGAAGAACTGCGGCAGGCCGTAAGTCAGCAGATACGCCTGACCACTGAAGCGCTTCTCTTTCGGCGTACCCGGACGGGTGACGATTTCGATGCCTTCCTTGCCATCGATCTGCTCTGGCTTGATCTCGCCAATGAAGGCCAGAACCTTGGCGATCAACGCTTGCAGTTCGGCGAAGGTGGTTTCAGTGTCGTCGTACTTCGGCAGTTCGACTTCAGCCAGACGCGCCGACACGCCTTTGGCGAAATCCACGGCGATCTGCACCTGACGCACCAGCGGGAACATGTCCGGGTACAGACGCGCTTGCAGGAAGACGCTCTGGTCGATGTTTTTCGCGCTGGCGTGGGCTTCGGCCTTTTTCAGCACATCGCTCAGGGCGTTGAGCATTTGTTGAAAAACCGGGACGGATGCGGCGTACAGTGAAATGGTCATGGCAATCTCGTGTGATGGCTGGGTAATACGTGGTGGCGATTATAGCCATGCTTGATGAGCACACGGCTTGCCTTTTGTTTGGCAAGGATTAGGCTAGGCGGCTTCGACTGCAGAGGGAACGCGCGATGAGCAACGAACAAGAATCCACCTCCGACCAGCCACGGCTCAATGCCACGGAAATCCGCATTCTCGGTGCGCTGATCGAAAAACAGGCCACCAGCCCGGAAACCTATCCGCTGACCCTCAACGCGCTGGTGCTGGCCTGCAATCAGAAAACCAGCCGCGAGCCGGTGATGAACCTCAATCAGGGCCAGGTCGGCCAGAGCCTGCGGGCGCTGGAGGGGCGTGGTTTTACCCGGCTGGTGATGGGCAGCCGTGCCGACCGCTGGGAGCACAAGGTCGACAAGGCGCTGGAACTGGTGCCGGCACAGGTGATTCTGACGGGTCTGATGTTTCTGCGCGGTCCGCAGACCGTCAACGAACTGCTGACCCGCAGCGGGCGCATGCACGAATTCGAAGACGCCGAGCAGGTCGTGCATCAGCTTGAACGCCTGATTGCACGCGGACTGGCGGTATTGATTCCGCGTCAGGCCGGGCAGCGTGAGGATCGCTACACCCATGCCTTGGGCGATCCGGCGGATATTGAGGCGATATTGGCGGCGCGGCAGAATCCTGGGGAGCGCTCGAGCGCTGGCGTTTCCCTGGAGCGTATCGAGGAACTGGAAGCGCGGATCGCAGCGCTGGAAGAACGCCTGGCCCGCCTCGAATAATCACAACAGAACCTCTGTGGGAGCGAGCCTGCTCGCGAACGCGTAGTGTCAGTCACCACGATCTCGGATGACCCGCCGCCTTCGCGAGCAGGCTCGCTCCCACAGGGTCTGCGCGATATTCAGCTGCCCGCTTCATTCCCCATCCCAATAACCC